>CAZHGG010000024.1:0-18087 GCA_964531755.1 uncultured Polyangiaceae bacterium | reverse complement strand
GTCCTCGGGCGGCTTCGCGCCGTCGACGCTGGTCTCGGGGAGCTTCGCGGCGTCGCTCGCCGTCGCGTCGGGGGTGGAGGCGTCCCCGGTCCCCGGGTCGGTCGTGCTGCACGCACCGAGCCCGCCGAGGCTCGACGCTGCCCATACGGTGGCCGCCAAACAGCCGGCCCACCTCTGCCTACGAGCGCGCGTGGCTACCTGAAGCGCATTTCCCATGCCTGGTGACCTCTTCTAGAGAACTGCTCGCTTTTCGCCGCGTCGGCAAGCCCAAAAGCCTGCTATCCTCGGGTCTGCCTTGGTCCGCGCGCGCGCCCTCCCTCCGCTGCTCTTCGTCGCGTTCGTCACGAGCGCGTGCGTGTGGAACATCTCCGACCGGGTGGAGCCCGGCCCCGACGGGGACGTGACCGGCGAGCGCGCCGACTGCTCGGCAGGGCCCAAGGAGCCCCTGAGCTCGCCCCAGGGCGCACCCGGCCCCCGCTTCGCGGGTCGCTTCTCCCCTACGGGGCAGTTCGCGTGGTCCGGCTCGGAGATCACCGCGCGTTTCAAGGGCAGCGGCATCTCGGTCACGCTCGAGCTGGGCACGCTGGGCACCCCCCAGGCCGACTACGACCCGGCGAAGGACGAGCGCGTCTTCACGTCCTGGGTCGACGGCAAGGCCAGCTTGGTCGCCACGAAGGCGGGCAAGAACCGCTACGAGCTCGCCAAGGGACTCGACCCCAACGTCGTGCACGAGGTCGTCCTCCACCGCGAGTTCGAGGCCGCCGGCGGTCTCGCCCGGTTCCACGCGTTCGAGCCCGCGGCCGGCGGGGAGCTGCTGCCGCCGCGCGTGCGCACGCGCCGCATCGAGATCATCGGCGACTCGATCTCGTGCGGATACGGCGTGCTCGGCGCCGACGGCGCGTGCCCGTTCTCCTACGGCACCCAGCGCCACTCTCTGAGCTATGGCGCGCTCGCCGCGCGCACGCTCGACGCGGAGCTCACGAGCGTGTGCGTCTCCGGCAAGGGGCTCACGCGCAACGAGAACGGCGACGACGGCGGGCAGCCCTCGCGGGACCCTGCCTATCCCCCCGGCACGATCGCGAGCGCGATTCCCCAGCTCTACGGCAAGCTCGACCCCCTCCCCAAGTTCGGCGAGCTCCTCCCCGAAGGAACGAAGGTGACCTACAGCGGGGTCTACGTGGCCCACCCCGACGTGCCGGACATGCCCGCAGACCCCGGGGGCATCCTCATCGCGCCCCGTCCCGAGACGGCGCCCCAGGTGGTGGTCGTGAACCTCGGCACGAACGACTTCAACTTCGACGTCCGCGACGACGTCTTCGTCGCCGCGGGCATCGACCTCCTCCGGCGGGTCCGTTCGATCTACCCGGAAGCACACCTCTTTTTTGCCTTGAGCCCCATGTTGAGCGACTCTCTCGGTGCCGAGATCCGCACACGCGCGGCGGCGGCGCTACGAACCATCGTCGACTCGGCCGTGCAACGCGGCGACAAACGGGCCTACTACATGCAATTCATCGAGCAGCGCCAGGCGCGGGACGGCCTCGGGTGCTCGGGCCACCCGAGCCCGCGCACCCACGAGCTCGCGGCGAGCCAGCTCGTCCAAGCGATCCAGTCGAAGCTCTGCTGGTGAGGCGGTGAGCAACAACAGCTACCGCCCAGGGCCCCAGCGGCCGAGGACCGCCTCGCAAATCCAATACGAGGCGATGCAGCGCCGCATCAGCCAGCGCTTCGGCGAGTTCGGCGAGCGCGACGCCGCCGCCGTGTCGCACGATCCGCTCGAGGACAACCACGTCCGGCCCATCCTCAAGGTGATGGCCGGCCTGCTGGTCGTGTCCGCGATCATGACCTACACGGTCGGCACCGCCTCGCGCATCGCGAACGGCTTCGTCGCCGTGATCGTCGCCGGGCTCGTGTACCACATGGTCACGCGGTTCCCCGTCCACGAGAGCGCGCGTTACTTCTTCGGCGTCTCGATCTTCCTCGAGGCCGCGACCGACATCCCCACCTACTGGCACCCGCCGCTCGCCTTCGCCGACATGGCGTTCTACGCCTCGCTGAAGGACTTCGCGGGCGTGCCGGGCATGTCGCTGCCGCTCTTCTTCTTCGGGGCCGTGGGGCTCTTGTACCGCGCGCGCAAGAACCTGCGCAAACGCGACGATCTCGTCCCACCGCCACGCCACGCCGTGCGCGCGCTGACCTTCTTCCTCGTCGCCGTGCTCGCGGTGGAGGCCTGGGGCCTCGCGCGGGGCGGCAACCTCCAGCCGTCGTTCTTCCAGATCCTGCACCTCGTCACGATGCCCATCGTGGGGCTCACGTTCCTCTACGCGTTCCGCGGCCCGGAGGACCTGCCCGCCATCGGCTCCATCATCGTGACCGTGGCGGTCGCGCGCAGCGCGCTCTGCACCTTCACGTATTTCACCCTCGCGGCGCGGTTCCACAACGAGGAGGGCTTCTTCGTCACCACGCACGCCGACACCGTGCTCTTCACGACGGCGATCTTCATCCTCATCGCCTACGCCGTGGAGACCCGCAACCGTCGCACGGTGCTCCGGTGCCTCGGGCTGACGGCCGCGATCTTCGCCGGCGTCGCGCTGAACAACCGCCGCCTCGCCTTCGTGTCGCTCGGGGCCGCTCCCGTGATGATGTACCTCTCGCTGAAGCCGAGCCCCACCAAGCGAAAGGTCACGCGCGCAGGCTTCCTCGTCGTGGGCCTCGTGCTGGTGTACCTCATCGTCGGCAGCCAGATCGAGGGCGACTCGCCGCTGTGGAAGCCGGCGAAGCTCGCGATGAGCGTGCTCGACCAGAAGGACTCGTCGAGCGAGTCGCGCGACATCGAGAACTACAACCTCATTTACACGATGTCGCAGAGCCCCGCCGTCGGGCAGGGGTTCGGGTGGGAGTACACAGAAAAGCTCCAACTCTATGATATTTCAGAGCTATTTTCGCTCTATCGCTACATCGCCCACAACGGCGTGCTGTGGATCTGGTCGGTCGGAGGCGTGGTGGGGTTCACGGCCCTCTGGTTCATCTACCCGCTCACGATCACGCTGGGGATGCGCGCCTACCGCACGGCGCAGAACCCCGTGGAGCGCGCCGCCTCGCTCGCCGGCATCGGGGTCGTGGTCGCCGTCATCGCTCAGATCTGGGGCGATCAGGGCTGGAACAGCTACCTCACCCTCATCTTGTTCGCCGTCGCGTTCGCGTCGCTCGCACGGCTCGAGGCCGCGGGCGAAGCCGCCTGACGAATAGACTTGCCAGGCGCCTTGCGCTACGGTCCGGGCCTGTGCTCTTGGGGGGACCTTCCACTCGCGGCGCCCTCGCCGGCTACGCTCCATGATCACCTGACGTGAGTTCCCCTCCATGGGATTCGAAGAGCGACGCATCGGCACGGTCATCGGCAAGTGGCGGGTGGACTCCCTCCTGGGGTCCGGCTCCATGGCCGCCGTGTACGCCGTCACCCACCGCAACGGCTCGCGCGCCGCGCTGAAGATCCTCCACGCCCAGCTCTGCAACGACGAGCTGGTGGTCGAGCGGTTCCTGAGCGAGGGCTACCTGGCGAACGTCGTCAAGCACCCCGGCATCGTCCGGGTGTTCGACGACGGCATGACCGACGAGGGGTGCCCGTTCCTCGCCATGGAGATGCTCGAGGGCGAGACCCTCGACGACTACTGCGAGGCCAAGGGCCCGAAGATCCCGCTGAACACCGCGCTCGGCATCGCCGACTCCATCATGGACGTGCTGGCCGCCGTCCACGCGGGCAACGTGATCCACCGCGACCTCAAGCCGTCGAACGTGTTTCTCACGACCGAGCTCCAGATCAAGCTGCTCGATTTCGGCGTCGCGAAGCTCTCCGACAAGAAGTCGGTGAGCAAGCTCAGCTTGGTGGGCATGGTGCTCGGCACCCCTTCGTTCATGGCGCCCGAGCAGGCGCGCGGGGCGCGCGACGAGGTCGACGCCCGCTCTGACATCTTCGCCCTCGGCGCCATCTTGTTCACCATGCTCACGGGCGAGAACGTCCACCCGGTCGAGGGCGTGCAGCAGAAGCTCGTCGCGGCGGCGACCCAGCGGGCCCGCTCCATCAGCCTCGTGCTGCCGTCGGTGCCCCCGCCCATCGCCGCCGTCATCGATCAGGCGCTCCAGTTCCGCAAAGACGATCGCTGGCAGACCGTGACGCAGATGAGGCGCGCCCTGAAGGAGGCCGCGGAGGGGCTCGTGAACGAGACCCTGCGCCCGCCGCCACCTTCGACCGCCCGCATCAGCGTTGGGAGCAACGGGGGCGGGCTCGGCGACGACGAGGCGACCGAGGCGATGGCGCCGCTCGCCACGCCGAGCGGGCGTCGCCTGTCCGCGCCGCCCGTCACGGACAGCGGCCGCGTCGGCTTCTTCTTCGACGAGCACAAGTCGAGCACCTCGCTCGAGCCCGCGCCGTCCTCCGCGCCGCGTCTCCACGGCGATCCCCTCTCTGCCGGCGCGCCCGCCCACGGGGACTACGGAGCCCTCACGGCGCCTCCACCGAAGCGCTCGCGCGTACCGGTGGCGCTCGCGGTGCTCGCCGCGCTGCTCGCCCTCGCGGCCGCGACGGGCGTGTATTTCCGGGCCAGCCTGCGCGTGGCCGATCCCCCCGATCCCTCGCCTATCCCGTCGCCCGCGCCCCCCGCGCCGTCCGCCTCGGCCGAGCCTCCGACGCTCGCGCCCACGCCCGCCCCGGTCGACACGCCCGGGACGGCCGCACCCTCCGCGAGCTCCGCCGGGTTCATCCCGACCATCTCGCCCGACTCCCTCAAGCCCGCGCCGAAGCCGCAGACGTTCATGCCCCCCCAGGTCGTGAAGCCCGCCGTCGCGCCGCCGCCCACCGCCGAGCTGCCATCGGGGCCCACACCCACGCCCGCCCCCGCCCCCGCCCCCGCGCCCACGCCGGCCGACAAGCCGGATCTCGAGCTGCTCCAGTGACGCCGGCGGCGAGAGGGCTCGCCGCGCCACGAAAGTGCCGGGGAGAGTTGCAGGTCCCGAACGGCCCTGTGATACCGTGACGACGGAGGATTCTTTCAGAGATGGCGAGAGCAGCAGACGGCACGCTATTTCAACGCGCAGACCAGCTCACCGCGCCCGGCCGGGGCGGCGGCGGGGGCCGGCGCGGTCGCCAAGACGACGACGAGCCCGAGGGCTCGATCACCGATCGCATCCGCGACGCCGCGAAGGCGGCGGGGCGTAGGAAGGGCCTCACGGCGTTCGTCGGCGTGATCTGCCTGGCGATGACGGTCGTCGCCTCCATCTTCGCCCCGAAGTCGTACGAGGTGGACGCGAAGGTCCTCGTCACGCGCGCGCAGCTCATCGGCGCCGCGAACCAGTGGGGTCCCACTCCCGAGGAGCAGAAGGCCCAGGCGCGGCAGTTCGAGGAGCAGGTCAAGGCGCGCGACAACATCCTCTCGCTCATCAAGCAGACGCAGCTCGTCGAGCGGTGGGACTCGATGCGCCAGCCTCACCGGCGCCTGCTCGACCAGATCAGTCAGAAGATGGGCAGCCAGCCGCCCACCGACGAGCAAAAATTCGACACCATCATGAAGACCCTGGACGCGAAGCTCCGGGTCGTCGTGGATGACGCCACCGTGACCATCCTGCTCGAGTGGTCGGATCCCGTGGCCGCGCGCGACATCGTGGCCGCCGCCATGAAGAACTTCCAAGACGCGCGGTACGGCGTCGAGATCGGGGGCATCAACGAGCAGCTCAAGATCCTCGAGTCGAACGTCGCCCGCGCCCAGGGCGAGGTCGCGGCGGCCGCGACGGAGCTCGCGATTCGCCAGCGCGATCTGAACGGCAAGCCCGCCAGCGAGACCGTCCTGCGCTACGTGCAGCGCTCTGGCGGCGCGCCCGCGCCCGTGGGCACCGACCCCGCGCTCGCGAAGAAGCTCGAGCAGATCCGCGGTGAGAAGGCGGCCATCCTCGAGCAGCGGCAGCAGCGCGTGACGCAGCTACAGACCCAGCTGCAAGAGCTCCAGCAGCAGTACGCGGACGGGCACCCCGCCGTGCGCGCCCTGAAGGACAACATCCGGGCCGCGCAGGCCGACACGCCCGCCCTCACGGCCCTCAAGCAGCAAGAGGCCGACGTGCTCGCGCAAATCGAGGCGGCCAAGAAGGCCGCCCCCAAGGAGGAGCCGAAGGGCGCGATGGTCGCCACCCAGGTGGTGGTGCCGGTTGACGCCGGCGTGCCAGCGCGCCCCAAGTCGATCAGCGACGTGCAGGCCGAGTTCGACACGGCCCGCAACAAGTACGACCAGCTCACGACCAAGCTCGAGGGCGCGCGCATCGAGGCGCAGACTGCGGAGGCCGGCTTCAAGCGCCGCTACTCGGTCACCCACCCGGCGGAGCTACCCCCGGGCCCGAAGCGGCCCTCGGGCCTCATCGCCGCGGTGATCGGCCTCGCGCTGACCATCGTCGCGGGGCTCGCCACCGCGGCGATCGCCGACCGCTTCTCGGGCATCTTCTTCGAGCCCCGGCACGTGCGCGACCGCCTCGGGATCCCCGTCTTCGGCACCATGAAGTGGTAGGGCCGGCGGCGTCCGGGCGACCCCGGGCCCGCTCACGCCAACGTGGAACGGAGCCCACGCGGGCCCCGTTCATGGTATCGGTGGAGCAGGTTCGCGCCCTCGGCGCAACGCCCGCCTCCGCCCCGACAGCCCGCTAGCCCCGCGCGCCCGCGCCCGCACGCCCCCGATGCTGCCCTTCGCGAACCTCCCGCCCCTCGACACCACGAGCCTCGTGGCCGCTCAGGTGCGCGTGGAGGGCCGCGGCCGGTTCACGGCCGAGACCACGAGCGCGTCGGTCACGCCGCAGACCCGCCCCGTGCTCGAGAGCGAGCTCGCCCCGCAGCTCCGCTACGATCTGCTCTGGCGCCACGGCTTCTCGCACTTCGTGGCCATCTACGCGCCGCGCTTCATCATCCCCGACACCACCAACATCGACACCCTGCGGTTCTCCGCCCCCTCGCAGCAGGAGCGCGACGACTCGCAGGCCAACAACACGCCGCTGCCCCCGCAGTTCGGCGCGTTCCACAACTTCGCGCTCGGCCTCGAGATCGACCAGAAGCGCACGCACTGGGGCCTCTACGGCTTCGGCGGGTACGGGCCCATCTCCAACACGGCGCTCCTCGTGCAGAAGCCCTGGTCGGGCGAGGGCATGCCGGCGTCGCCGTACCCCATCATCCCCACGCTCGGCGCCGCGAGCTTCAACCTGCTCTTCCTCCAGGCGCAGGGCTTCGTCAACATTCGGCTCACGCGGCGCGTGACCCTCACCCCCCAGGCGAGCTTCGGCGCGTTCGGCGGCGCGGAGAGCCTGTCGCGGCGCACGATCCCGCTCACCTACGGCCCCGGGTACCGGCTCACCCTCGACCTCAAGACCACCCCGCTCGACACGTGGAAGACCTCGCTCGGTGGCGGCTATCAGTTCCCCGCGCTCTTCAACGACGACCGCGTGGGCTCGCCCACGGTGCTCTTCGAGGCCGAAGAGCGCCTCGTCCACCAGTGGCGGCCGCTCATCACGAGCGAGCTCGCGGGCGGGGCGCGCACGGCGCAGAACCCCACGTTCGGCGCCCGCATGTACCCCACGGCGGAGGCCAACACGATCTTCGGCTGGGACCACCGCGCGAGCGAGACACGCCTCGCGGCCATCGCCAAGATAGGCCCATGGATCAACCTCCTCTCCGGTGACGTCGAGCAGAAGGTGGAGAGCATCGTCGCGGTCAACCACCGCATCGACAAGACCACCTTCCGCGGCCAGGCGTCGGTGGGGGTCATCGCCGGCAACATCGACGTCATCTCGCGCTACGTGCTCGCCACCGCCCAGTCCTCGGTGGCCTACCAGTTCACGCGCTTCTTCTCCGCCGACGTGGGCGTGCGCACGACCTCGCAGCTCTTCAGCAACGCGCAGCGCAAGTTCGACACGCAGCAGCTCATGTTCTTCGGCGGCCTGACCGTCCTCACCGATCCCTCGCTCCGCCTCTAGAGCACGAAGCGTGACCTCGGAAGCCGACGACACCGCAGCCGCGGCCGAGGAACCCGCCGCCCCGGAAGCGCCGGACGCGGAGAGCTCCACGGACGGCGATCGTCCCTCGGAAGCGCACGCGCACAGCGACGTCGCGACCGCGATGCGAAACACGCTGAAGCTCGGCCTGTCGCTCATGGCGACCTGGGCCGTCGCGCTCGGCGTGCGGTTCATCCTGCCGCGCTTCCTGGGCCCCGAGCGGTTCGGGCAGTACGCGTGGGCCGAGAGCACCGCCGCGCTCGCCTTCATCTTCGCGGGCTTGGGGCTGAACACGTACATCCAGCGCGAGGTGTCGGTCCGGCCCGCGCACGCGACCGATTTCTTCGGGGGCGTGCTGGTGGCGCGCCTGCTCGTGATGCTCGCGCTCTTCTTCGGGCTCTACGGGTACGCGTCGCACGCCGACAGCGATCCCGAGCTGCACGTCACCGTGCTCGTGTTCGGCCTCACGCAGGCGCTGGTCGTCACGAACGAGTCGCTCGCGGCGCTCCTGCAGGCGAGCACGCGCGTCGGTCGGCTCGCCGTCGCGAACGTGGCCGCGAAGCTCGTGTGGGGCATGGGCGTGGTCGCGATGGTGCAGGTCACCCACCGCTACCCGCTGCTCGCGCTGCCCATGTTCTTGTCGGAGCTCCTGAAGGCGCTCGTGCTCTGGCCCTCCGCCCGGAGAGAGGTCGGGCTCCGCCTCCGCTTCGACTGGCAGGTCACGCGCACGGTGCTCATCGCGTGCATCCCGTTCTTCGTGAACACCATCTCCTACACGATGGGCAACAAGCTCGACATCGCCCTGCTGAAGTCGCTCGCGACCGACGCCACGCGCGAGGCCGCCGAGGCGGCGCAGGCCGCGAAGGTGGAGGTGGGCCTCTACGGCGCCGCGCAGAACCTGGCGTCGCTCGCGATGCTGCTCGCGCCGCTCGAGGCCTGGGTCATCACGCCGCTGCTCACGCGGGCGCTCCGCCGCAGCGAGGCCGAGTTCTTCGCCATCCTACGCCGCGCGGTCGAGGGCATCCTGGTCGTCGCCATCCCGGCCACCATGATGATCAGCCTCGGCGCGACCTTCTGGATCCGCATGACCACGGGCAGCAAGTTCCTCGACGCGGCGCCCGCCCTCCAGCAGCTCGCGCCCTCGTTCGTGTTCACGTACGCGGCTGTGCTCTTCGCGACCGCGCTCATCATCATGAAGCGCTCGTGGAGCGTCACCCTCATCTCCATCTCTCGGCTCTTGCTCCAGCCGCTCCTCATGTGGCTCGTCATCCCCTGGGCGCACCGCAAGCTCGGCACCGGCGGGGCCGGGGTGGGCGACGCGTTCTGCTTCACGTTCCTCGAGCTCTATGTCTCCGTCGTGTTCCTCGTCACGCTCGGCCGTCGCGCGCTCGACAGGCGGCTCGTGGGCGCGCTCGCCAAGTCGCTGCTCGCGTACGCGGCCGCGTGGACCGTCGATCACTTCGCGAAGCCGCTGGGCGACGCGCGCCTCGTCCTCGACGCCCTCACGTACGCGGTCGTCGTGCTCGGCACGGGCGGCGTGCGCCTCGCCGACGTGAAGGCGGTGGTGCAGATGGTGCGCAACCGGCGCAGCCTCGCCAGCTGAGCCCGCGGACACCCTCCGAGGCGAGGCGGGTGCCACCTCGTCGCGCGCGCGCCGCCCCGCGAAAATTGCGCTTCGGGCGCATTTTTCCCGCGCCGCCGACGGGCTCGCGTTACATATGGACGGCTTGCACATCGTCGCGGGAAACAAGCTCGGTCCGTACGTGTTCGAACGCCCGCTCGGTGTCGGGGCTTACGGCGTCGTCTGGCTCGCGCACCGCCACGACAGCCCCGCGGCGAAGGTCGCCATCAAGGTGCTCCACCCGCAGGCGGTGTCGCACGAGAGCGTCGAGCGCTTCCGCCGCGAGGCGCGCGCCCTCGAGCAGCTCTCGAGCCCGTACATCGCGAAGATGCACGAGTTCGTGGTCGGCCCGCCCTTCGGCTTCGCGCTCGTCATGGAGTACATCCAGGGCGAGCTGCTCGCGAGCGTCTTCAAGCGCACCAAGCTCGGCGTGGAGGACAGCATCCACCTCGGCGCCGACCTGCTGCGTGGCGTCATCGAGATGCACGGCCGCGGCATCATCCACCGCGATCTCAAGCCGGCGAACGTCATGCTCCGCCCCATCGAGGGCGGCTGGATCGCGGTCGTGCTCGACTTCAACCTGAGCCGCTTCAAAGACGGCACGGACGAGCACGGCAAGCCGCAGGGCAACCTCACCGCCATGGGCTCCGCGATCGGCACGATCCCGTTCATGGCGCCGGAGCAAATCGTCGACGCTCGACGCGCCAACGAGTCCGCCGACGTCTACTCGGTGGGCGCCATCCTCTACAACGCGGTCGTCGGCATCCCCGCGTTCGACATCAGCACCTTCCGCGTGAAGCTGACCGAGGAGGCCCCGCCCGTGGCGACCGGGCGCTCCGATCCCACGGCGGCCGGCTTCGCGGCGGTCGTGCAGCGCGCGATGCGCCGCAGGCCCGCCGAGCGCTTCGCCAGCGCCCAGGAGATGCTCGCGGCGCTCGAGGGCATCCCGCTCCCGCCGCCGAGCGCTCGGTGAGGCCCGGGCGCGCAGGCAAGTAGCTGCATGATGCACGTTCTCTACCTGACGACCGAGCTGCCGTTCCCGCCCGTCAGCGGGGGGCAGGTCCGCACCGCCGCCGACCTGCGCCTGCTCCAGTCGCTCGAGGAGGTGCGCTCGATCGACCTCGTGTGCGTCGAGGAGGAGTCGTCGCCGCGGGGCGAGGAGGGGGCACGCGCGATCGCCGCCGAGCTGCCCAAGGTCACGCTCCACGGCCCGGTCTTCCACCCCATCCACTTGAAGCGCTTCCCCCACTACTTCGCGCTGGTCGCCGCGCTCGAGGTCGTGCCGGGCTTCCCCTACCTGGCCGGCAAATGGGCGAGCCCGCGGGTCGCCGCCGCGCTCGTGCGGGCCGTCCGCGCGCGCGCCCCCGACGTCGTGTACGTCGACCACCTCGGCATGATGGTGTACGCGCGCTTCCTCGCGCGCCTCGCCCCGCGCGCACGCCTCGTGCTGGGCCAGCACAACGTCGAGAGCGACTTCTTCGCCCAGTTCGCGGCGCGCAAGAGCGGCGTCGTGCGCCTCGCCGCGGAGCTCGAGACCCGCCGCGCGCGGCGCTTCGAGCGCGACGCCCTCCGCCGCGCGGACGCGGTCGTCGCCATCTCCGCGAGCGACGCGGCGGAGTTCCGGGCCCTCGCGGGCGTGTCGGCGCACCTCGTCCCGCAGGTCGTCACGTTCGAGCGCACGGCGTGGAGCCCGCGCCCCGCGCCGCGCCTCGTCTACGTGGGCAACCTCTCATGGCACCCCAACGTCGCCGGGCTCGACTGGTTCACCCAGGAGGTGTGGCCAGCCCTCCGCGCCGCCGTCCCCGACGTCACGCTCGACGTCGTGGGCTCGGGGCTCCCGCGAGACCCCGCCGGCAGGGAGCTCGTCCCCGAGCGGTGGCGCCTCCCCGGCGTCACGGTGCACGGCTTCGCGAAGGAGCTCGCGCCCCACTACGCCACGGCGAGCGCGTTCATCGCGCCGATCCTCGGCGGCTCGGGCGTGCGCATCAAGCTCCTCGAGGGGTTCCGCGCGGGCCTGCCGCTCATCACCACCTCCGCCGGCGCCCTCGGCCTGCCGCTCACGAGCGGCCGCGAGCTGCTCGTCGCCGACGACCCGCGCGAGTACGCCGCGCACGTCGCCGAAGTCCTCGAGAGCCCCGAGCTTCAAGCGCGCCTTCGGGAGGGCGCGTACGACTTCCTCGAGCGCGAGCACGGCCTCGCGCGGGCCCAGGCGGTCATGCGCGAGGTGCTCGGCGCGCCGCACCGCCGCGACAGTTAGGTCTGACCTGTTTCTCGCGCGCGTTGACCTTGCGCGCCGGGCGGCGCTTCGTTCGGCGGCAAGTGCTGCAAATCGTTTAGCATCGGCGCACCTTGGACAATCGTAAGAGTCGCCTCGGCGTCGCGCTCGCTGCCCTCGTCTTCTACGCGGTGTTCATCTACCGCACGAGCTTCGTCCTCGGGGGGACGCGCACGTTCGTCCTCTTCGAGGACGCGATGATCTCCATGCGCTACGCGCGGAACCTCGCGGAGGGCCACGGCCTCGTGTGGAACCCCGGCGAGGCGCACATCGAGGGCTTCACGAACCTGCTCTGGGTGCTTTGGATGAGCGTGGCGCACCTGCTCCACCTGTCCGAGGCGAAGATCTCGCTCTTCATCATGCTCACCGGCGTGGGCATCCTGTTCGCGAACGCCTGGGTCGTCGCGAAGATCGCCCGCCGCCTCTCCGACGCCAAGTGGCTGCCCGTCGCGGTGCTCGCCGCCACGCTCTTCGACTACCCGCTCGTGTTCTGGACGCTCCGCGGGATGGAGGTGGGCGCCCTCACCCTCCTCGTCGACGTGTTGCTCTACCTCGTGCTCGAGAACGAGGTGAAGTTCACGGTCCGCCGCACGGTGCTCATGTCGGTCGTCACCGCCGCGGCGCTGCTGCTCCGCTCCGACTCGGTGGTGCCCATCGCGCTCATCGGCCTCTATGGGCTCTACACGGCGGAGAAGCGCGTGCTCTTCGCGGTGACCATGGCGGCCGGCGCGGGCGGCGCCGTGGGGGCGCAGACCGCGTTCCGCATCGCGTATTTCCACGATCGGCTGCCCAACACGGCCTACCTCAAGCTCATCGGCATCCCCCTGTCGGCGCGCCTCAAGCGCGGCGTGTTCGTCGCCCTCGAGATGCTCGCGATGCACCTCGCGGTGCCGCTGGCGGTGCTCGCCGCGCGCCTCGGCAAGCCCGAGAAGACCTTCTACCAAGACCCGCCCACGCGCCGGCGCGTGCTCCTCGGCGCGCTGTTCGCCGCGCAAATCGCCTACGCCACGTACGTGGGCGGCGACGCGTGGGAGTGGATGCTCTACGCGAACCGCTACTCGTGCGTGGGCATGCCCGCGCTCATCCTCCTCGTCGCGCTGTGCCTCGACGACCTCCTCCGCGCCGACGAGGCCGCGCGCGAGCGCGCCGCGCGCAAGTTCGCCGGCGCCCTCGTCGCCATGGGCCTCGTGCTCGTGCTCCTCAACGTGTACGGCAAGCTGCGCCCCGAGCAGGGCGTCGCGCGCACCATCTACTTCAGCAAGACCCCGTTCGCGTTCGGCGGCGCGTACGTGGGCCTCGGCGCGGCGTTCTTCATGAAGGACCTGCGCGAGGGCGTCCGCGACGGCCTCGGCTGGCTCCGCGTCCGCTTCGGCTCGCGCGCCACCGTCACTTCGGCGGCGCTCGTGGCCATGGGGCTCGTGTGGTTCCCCTCGCACGCCGTCGCGCTCGGGCGCTGGGCCACGCAAAACGCTGCACAATACATCGATGAGGCGCGCTACACCCGGCTCGGCTTCCTGCTCCGCGCGACCACGCCGGACGACCACCGCATCGCCGTCGCGGCCGCCGGCGCCACTCCCTACTTCTCGCGCCGCCCCACCGAGGACCTCCTCGGCAAGAACGACGCGCACATCGCGCACCTCCCGCCGAAGGGGGTCTTCTCGCCCGGCCACGACAAGTGGGACTACGCCTGGAGCCTGGGCGAGCGAAAGACCCAGCTCATCGTCGAGCCCGTCGACGTGAGCGCCGACGAGCAGCGGTACATCGACGAGCTCGGCTTCGAGAAGCTCCCGAACGACATGCTCCTCCGGCGCGGCGCGCCCGGCGTGAAGCCCGAGCTCGTCGGCGCCACCGTCGACACCGTGGCCGAGCTCGAGGCCGTGCTCGACAAGGTCGGCTTCAAGGCGCCCGAGCCCGCGCGCGGCGTCGACCTCGGCGTGTGCTTCGCGCTCGCGCTCGTGGGCCTCGGCCTCGTCTTCGGCCTGTCGCGCGACGCTGACGACCTCTCCGCGCTCGAGGAGGCCGCCCCCGCGCCGACGCCCGGGCCCGCGCCCACGAGCGGGCACGACCACATCAAGACCCTCGACGGCATGCGCGGCATCGCCGTGCTCCTCGTGCTCGCGTTCCACTTCTCCTGGGAGTTCCCCGAGGTCGGCACGGTCGCCACCCACGTCAAGCGCGTGCTCTGGACCGGCTGGATCGGCGTCGACCTCTTCTTCGTGCTCTCGGGCTTCCTCATCACGCGCGGCCTCGTCGCGCCCAGCGACAAGCCCCTCCTCACGCGCATGAAGATGTTCTGGATGCGCCGCGTCCTGCGCATCTTCCCGCTCTATTACGCCTTCATCATCGTCGGCAGCGTCATCGGGCTCGCGCTCGGCCACTGGATCCCTGGCCCCGCGTATTGGCTCTACATGCAGAACTACGTGCTCGCGTTCGACCCCGAGGAGCTCCGCTGGACGGCGCACTTCTGGTCGCTCGCCATCGAGGAGCAGTTCTACTTCGTGTGGCCCGTGGTGGCCCTCGTCACCCCGCGGCGGCGCCTCGTGCCGCTCACGCTCACCCTCATCGCCGGGTGCGTGGCCCTGCGCGCCGGCATCACGATGAAGGCGCACTTCTGGGACCCGCTCACCATCGTCAAGTTCGTTTACCGAGCCACGCTCACGCGGGCCGACGGCCTGCTGCTCGGGGCGCTCGTCGCCACGCTCCAGCGCGAGTCGTCCCACACGATCTCGCACCTCTGGCGGCGCCTGCGCTTCCCGCTCTTCACGCTCACGGGCGTCGGCATCGTGGGGCTCTACGTCGTCGCCAAGGGGCTCAACGGCTACGACCGACGCGTGGTCACCGCGGGGTACTTCCTGCTGGCGCTCTTCTTCGCGAGCGCCGTGTCGCTCTGCGCGGACGGCCAGATCGGCCCGCGCGCGCGCGCCTTCCTCTCCTCCCGCGTGCTCGTGTCGTGCGGCAAGGTGAGCTACGGCATGTACATCTTCCACTGGCCGGTGCTCATCCTCGCCATCCCCACCTTGAAGCGTCTGCAGGTCGGGCTCTCCGAGGGCGGGCAGCTCGGCGTCAACACCGCGTTCCTGCTCGGGGCGATCGGCCTCGTCTGGGGCGCCGCCCAGCTCAGCTTCACCTATTTCGAGACGCCCTTCTTGAAGCTGAAGGGGCGCTTCCTCGGCTGAAGCGCGGGCGCCGACGGCCGCCCGCGGCGCGCGCGCTCCTTGCGGTTGAGTCGCCCCTCGACTTCGCGTCATGATGGCCCGCATGCAGGTGCTCCTCCTCGGCGCGGACTACTACGGCACCCTGGCGGCGGTGCGCTGCCTGGGTGCGCGAGGCGTGCGCGTCTTCGTGGCCGACGAGACCCGCGACGCCCGGGCGCTGTTCTCGCGCTACGCCGCGGAGCGCCTCCAGCACCCGCCGCTCGCGAAGGTCGACGAGCTGGTCGACTGGCTCGTCGCGTTCGGCCGCGCGCACCCGGCCACGGTCATCTACCCCACGAACGACCACCTCGCGTGGCTCCTCGCCGCCCACGAGGATCGGCTCCGCGACGTGTTCCTCACGGTGCATCCAGGCGAGGGCACCACCCTGGATTTGCTCGACAAGGGGCGCCTCTCCGCCGTGTGCGCCGAGCTCGACATCGACGTGCCCCTCACGCTCTACGCCGACACCGACGCGGAGCTGCTGGCGCTCGCCGAGCGCGCCACGTTCCCGCTGCTCATCAAGCCGCGCACGCAGATCTACCTGGAGAGCGGCATCAAGGGCTCGCTCGTCGAGCGCCTCGCCGATCTGCCCTCCACCCTGGCCCGCTACCACGAGCTCGTCCGGTTCAACCCCGCGCTCACCTCGCGCCACCCCGACATCGCGCGCCCGATGTTGCAGGCGTACCACCCCGCCGCCGAGACCAGCATCTTCAGCGTGTCGGGCTACGCGGACGACACGCACCTCGTGTCGCGCTCGGCCATGAAGGTGCTCCAGCGCCCGCGCAAGGTCGGCATCGGCCTCTGCTTCGAGGGGCGCGAGCCCGAGCCCGCGGTCACCGCGCAGCTCCGCGCCCTCTTCACGCGGGTGGGGTACCGAGGCGCGTTCGAGGCCGAGTTCATCGCCGACGGCGACCGCCGCCTGCTCATTGACATCAACCCTCGGTTTTACAGCCAGATGGCGTTCGACGTGGCGCGCGGCCTGCCGCTGCCGTACGTGATCGCCCTCCGCGCCGCGGGCCAAGACGCGGAGGCCGACCGCGTGCTCGATGAGGCCGCTCGGTGGCAGCCCGCGGGCAAGCACGTCTACTGCCACGAGCTCATGCTCGACCTCGTGCTCGGGCTCCAGGGCCTCAGCGGTCAGATGTCACGCGACGAGGTGAAGCGCTGGCGGGCCTGGCTCCGCGACAACCGCGCGCGGGCCACCGACGCCGTCCGCGACCCCGACGACCGGAAGCCGGCGCTCGTCGACGCGGCCTCGTGGGTGCGCCACTTCGCCAAGCACCCGCGGAGCTTCCTCCGCTCGTACGTCCTGAACCGCTGATCCGAGGAGCCGCCTTTGCTCGCACCCGCCGCACAAGCCCACCTCGGTCCTGGCCTCTGGGTCAGCGTGGTCGTCGCCAACTACAACCGCCCCGAGCTCGTGCGCCGGCTCCTCGGCGAGCTCGCCGCGCAGTCGCCGGCGGTGCCGCCGTCGAGGTTCGAGGCGATCGTGGTGGACGACGGCTCCGAGGTCGACGTGCGCGAGGTGGTGTCGATCGCGGACTACCCCTTCTCGCTCACCGTCCACCGCCAGGCGAACGCCGGCGCGGCGCGCGCGCGCCAGGCCGGCGCCGAGCTCGCGCGCGGCAAGGTGGTGCTCTTCCTCGACGACGACATGCGCGTCGGCCCGGAGTTCCTCGAGGGTCACCTCACGCTCCACGACGCGCCCGACACCGTAGTGCTCGGGCAGCTCCGCCCCGACACCGACATCGCGAAGATGCCGCTCTTCGAGAAGTTCTTCGCCCGCATGCTCTCCGACAAGGCCGACGCCCTGCTCGCCGGCCAGCCCCTCCGCGGTCACGGCGTCTACACCGGCAACGTCTCGATGGACCGCGGGCTGTTCCTCCGCGTGGGCGGCTTCGATCCGCAGTTCCGCGCGCTCGAGGACGAGGAGCTCGGCATCCGCCTCGAGAAGGCCGGCGCGCGCCTCTTGTTCTCGGACCGCGGCGCGAGCCTCCACGGCTCCGACAAGACCTCGCTCGAGAAGTGGCTCGCGCGGAGCTACAACGACGGCGCCTATGCGGTGCGCGTGGGCCGCAAGCACCGCGACCTCCCGTCGGCGAGCCCCTTCCGTCACTTCGAGCATATCTCACCGATATCTTTGCCTTTTCTTGGCCTCGGCCTTGGCCTGCCTTCGGCCGCGGAGCCGCTCGCGAAGCTCGCCGTGCAGGTCGCGATCTCGGCCGACAAGCTCGGGCTCGAGCGGCTCGGCGTGGCCGGCGCCACGCTGGTGTACGGCATCCAGTTCTACCGCGGCGTGAGGAACGAGGCCGGGAGCCTCCCGGGCCTGTGGAACGAGTACCGCGCCTTCCGCGCCGCCCTCCGCGACCTCGGGTCCGGCGGGCAAGCCGAAGGCGGCGGCGCGCTCGGCGACTTCACCGCCGCGGTGCGCGAGGACCACGCCGTGATGCTCGCGTACCAGGGGAAGTACAGCCAAGGGGAGGGGGGCGGCAGCCTCCCGTCCGACGGAGTGAAGAAGATCGGCTTCCAGATCCTCGTGGCCTACCGCCTCATGCGCCTCTTCCGCGCGCGCGGCAACACGCTGGCGGCGCAGTTCACGAGCCGGCTCATGCGGCACCTCTACGCCTCCGACATCCACTGGGACGCCGAGCTCGCGCCCGGCGTGATGATCGTCCACGGCTTCGGCCTCGCCATCAGCCACTCGGCGAAGGTGGCGCGCGGCTGCATCCTCTTCCAGGGCGTCACGCTCGGCTTCGGCACCGACACCGAGGGTCGCGCCGGCGCGCCGACGCTCGAGGAGAACGTGCACGTGGGGGTGGGCGCGACCCTCTACGGCCCCATCACGGTGGGCGAGAGCAGCAAGATCATGGCCGGCTGCGTCCTCGGCGAGTCGGTCCCCGCGCGCTCGCTCGTCGAGGCGCCGCGGCCCGCGGTGAGCGCCCGCCGCGGGCGCCCGCGCACCTGAGGCAGGGCCGGGCGCGCGC
>CAZHGG010000023.1:2576-18814 GCA_964531755.1 uncultured Polyangiaceae bacterium | reverse complement strand
GCCCCCGGCCCCGCGGCGCGCCCTCGCGCCCCCGCCGCGGACCCCGCGCTCGCCCGCGCAGCACGCGCGACCGCCCTCGTCGACCGCGACCCCGGCGCGCGGCGGGCGGGCGCGGCCTGCGCCCCGGCGCGCCTCGACGCCGCGCGGCGGCAGGAGCACACGCACCGGGTCCTGGCTCTTCAGCACCTCCCAGCCCTCGCGCGTGATGCGCGGGACGGGGTGCTCGGTGGGGGTGAGATCGATGTATCCTGCAGCCAAGAGCGCGCGGAGCAGCGCGAGCGCCCAGGGCTCGCCCTCGCCCTTCAGCAAGCCGAACGTGCTCAGGCGATCGAACCCGAAGCGCTGCACGCGCGCGTCGACCTTCCCGGCGAGCATGGCGGCCACCGCGGTGAGCCCGGCGCGCTGCTTGGCGCGGGCGACGCCGGAGAGGGCCTTGCGCACGGCGAGCGAGGCCTCGGTCTCGGTCGGGCCGTCGCTCGGGCCGCGGTCGGCGAGGGCGTCGAGCCGCTCGCACACGTCGCAGTGCCCGCAGCCGCCCAGGGTCTCTCGCTCGTCGCCGAAGTGGCGGAGGATGAAATCGTGGCGGCACGAGCCGGCGTCCAGGTACGTGAGGACTGCACGGAACTGGGCCCACGCCCGCCCCGCGAGCTCGGCGTCGGCCTCGGCGCCGCCCGCGTCGAGCGCAGCGAGCCGCCGGCGCACGGCGATGTCAGCGGAGGAGCAGAGCAGCAGCCCGTGCGCCTCGTCCCCGTCGCGCCCCGCGCGGCCCACCTCTTGGTAATACGCCTCCACCGAACCGGGCGGCTGGACGTGCACGACGAGGCGGATGTCCGGGCGATCGATGCCCATGCCGAAGGCGTTGGTGGCCACGACCACGTCGAGCTCGCGCGCCGAGAACGCCGCCGAGACCCGCGCGCGCACGTCACCGTCGAGGCCCGCGTGGTAGGTCGCGCACCGGTGGCCGAGCTCCTTGGCCACGTCGGTCCAGCGCTCCGCGGCGCGGCGGGTGGCGGCGTAGACGATCGCGCCGCCCGCGGCCGCGACGCCCGGTCGCCGGGGACCGAGGGCCCGCTCGAGGGCGTCGACCGCGAGCTCACGCGCCTGCTTGGGCCCGTCGACGGAGAAGGCCGCCAGGTGCAGGTTCGGGCGGGCGAACCCGCGGAGGATCTCCTCGTAGCCGGGCCCCTGGTCGAGCCCGAGGCGCGCGACGATCTCGCGTCGTACGGCGAGCGTCGCGGTGGCGGTGCACGCGAGCACCCGCGGCGGGGCGAGCACGCGCAAGAGCTCGCCGATGCGCAGGTAGTCGGGGCGAAAATCGTGCCCCCACTGGGCGATGCAGTGGGCCTCGTCGATCGCGACCAGCGCGATGTCGGCGCGCGCCAGCCGCGCGAGGAACGCGCCGGAGCCGAGCCGCTCGGGGGCGACGAACACGAGCTTGTAGTCCCCCCGCGAGAGCCCCTCTTCGCGCCGGCGGCGCTCGTCGACCTCCAGGGTCGAGGCGATGAAGGTGGCCGCGACGCCGCGCGCCGCGAGCCCGCGCACCTGGTCTTCCATGAGCGCGACCAGCGGAGAGATCACGAGCGTGGTGCCCGGGAGGACGACCGCGGGGAGCTGGTAGGTGAGCGACTTCCCGCCGCCGGTCGGGGCGACCACGAGCACGCGCCCGCGCCCCTCGAGCAGCGCGGTCACCGCGTCCCACTGCCACGGGCGGAACTCGCGGAGGGCGAAGACCTCGGTGAGCGCAGCACGCGCCGCCTGCGCCCCGCGCGGAGGTGGGTCGCGCGTTGGTTGGAAGACGCTCATCCTTCGGCGGGCAAGCTAGCACGCGCGCGAGACCGCGTGTCGCCTACGCCAGCGCCCCTCCACCTCCACGCGCCCGCGCGAACGAGCGCAGCAGACGAGGCGGCGCGACGGGTCGGGCGCGGGGGCGGCGATGCCACTTCACCGCGCGCGCGTCTGCCGATCGATCACGAGCTCCCCGCAGAGCGCCGGTAGCTCGCGGGGGTGGTCCCCGTCCATCGCCGAAACGCTCGGTGAAACGCGGTCACGTCGCGGAAGCCCAGCAGAAAGCCCACCTCGGCGATCCCGATCCGGGGATCTCGCAGGTACCGGAGCGCCAGATCGCGGCGGAGCTCCTCGAGCAGCTCGGCGAACGTCGTGCCTTCCTCGCGCAGCCTCCGCTGAAGAGAGCGCGGGCTCATGTGGCGCTTCGCCGCGACCGAAGCGACGGACGGCTCGCGATCGGGGAGCTCGTCCCTCATCGCGCTCTGCACGAGCTCGAGCAATCCGTCGCGCTCCGGCTGTATGGCGAGCATGCCATCGAGCTGGCGGTCGAGCAGCGCCAGGAGCAGTGGCTCGGCGTGGAGCGGCTTGCGCTCGAGGTGCGCGCCGTCCACCACGAGCTCATCACGCGGGCAGCCGAAGCGCACCGGCGCGCCGAAGAGTCGTTCGTGCTCGCGCACCCGCGCAGGCCGCGCGTGCCGGAAGCAGACCTCCCGCGGCGTAAACTCCTCACCGACCGCCCTACGCCCGAGGAGGAGCGCCAAGGCGAAGAACGCCTCCACCGGCTGCCGCGATGGCAGGGCCGGCTCGCGACGATGGCTGTGCACCAGCCGCGCGACCCTCGCCTCCTCCTCCAGCGGCACGCGGACACCTGGGTGAACCAGGCGCATGTAGCGGGCTACCCTCCGGTAGTGATCGCCGAGCGTGGGGGAGCTTCGAAGCGCGAAGCAGAGGATGTCGAACAGCTCCTCCGAGCGCGGCGCGACCCACTCGGCCAGGTGGAGGCCGAAGTCATCGTCCCCCGACATGCGCGCCGCCTCACCCCAGAGGCGGAGCTCTTGGGAGTGGAGCAGGTGGATGTCCGGGCCGGCAAAAAGCGCCGAGTCCAGGTTCGCGGCCCCCAGCAACGCCTCCACCTGAACACCCGCCACGCCCGCAAAGCCAAGGAGCGGCAGGACCGTGCTCGTGACGCGCATGAGCGCTGGCGAATAGCGCAACTTGGCGCGCACGGACAGCACTTTTGGCGCGCAAAGACAGGCCCCCGGGCGACGCGAGGGTCTAGGTTTTTTGGGCACTTCGCGGAGGGCGTGTCTCGACCCCGGAGCCCCATGCTCGACAACCTCGTCTGCCCCATCTCGAACGTGCGCATCGACCGCAACGTCGTCCGCGTGAACGGCCTCATCACAGCCGGTCTGCTCGTCGCGTACGTCTTCACGCGCACCCCATGGCTGGCCGTGCCCATCGCCCTCGACTTTCTGCTCCGCGCGAGGCTGAGCGGACCGACCAGCCCGATGACTCACCTGGCGGGCCTCGTCGCGCGCGCACTGAGGCTCCCTCCGCGGGCCATGGACAAGGCCCCCAAGGTCTTCGCGTCTCGGCTCGGCCTGTGCCTCGCGATGGGCGCCGCGATCACGCACTTCGTGGCGCCAGCGGCCGCCCCCTGGCTGGCAGGCACGCTCGCGATCTTTGCCGGGCTCGAGTCGGTGTTCGACCTCTGCGTGGCTTGCGTGCTCTACACGTACGTCGCGCTGCCGCTCTACCGGGCGCGTGACGCCGCAAAGTCGATCCCCTTGTTCAGCGCGCTCGAGGAGCCGATGCTCGTCTCCGTGGCGGAGGGGTTTCAGGCCGTAGACGTGACCGAGGGGGAGGTCATCGTGACCGAGGGGGAGCCGGGCAACGAGATGTTCGTCATCCAGTCGGGCGAGGTGGAGGTCTATCACGAGGGCGGCGGCGGCGGCGGCGGCCGGAGGGTGTTCGCGACCTACAAGGCCCGCGACTACTTCGGCGAGATGGCGCTGCTCTCCGGCAAGCCGCGGACCGCGAGCGTGCGCGCGCGGACGAAGGTGTCGGTGCTCCGTCTGCGGAGGTCGGACTTCGACGGGCTGCTCGAGAAGTACCCGGGAATGGCGGCGATCCTCGAACGCACCGCGGCGGAGCGCATGGCCCGCGAGGCGGACGCGACGTCCATCTAGCCCGCGCCCCGCGCGAGGAGGACACCCGATGGGCGACACGATGCGAAGCACGAGGAGGGGCGAGACTGCCGTCGAGCGCCTGTCCGGCGCCACCAGGCGCGAGGCCCAGGTGGGCGCGCCGGTCGCGAGGGGGGGGTCGACCCGGCTCCGGCGAGGTGATCGTGGTCGCCACGCGGCCGGGCAGGAGACGGTCAGCTCGAGGAGGCAGCCAGCCGCCACGGCTCCCGCGTGTGGACGAACTCCACATGCTCGTGTTCCCTACGACCTCGATGCGGTCCTGGCCCGATGGTGAGCCCCGCGCGCGCGCCGGTGATCCTCTGCGTCGACGACGAGCCGATCGTCCTGCACAGCCTGCGCGAGCAGTTCGAGCGCGAGCTCGCCGGCTGCGAGATCGAGGTCGCCGACGACGCCACGCAGGCGCTGGAGATCCTCGCCGCGCTGCAGGCGGAGGGCGTGTCGGTGCCGGTCGTCGTGAGCGATCACATCATGCCCGGCATGAAGGGCGACGAGCTGCTCGTGCGTGTGCACGAGCGGCTGCCGGAGACCCGCACGATCCTCCTCACGGGCCAGGCGGGCCTCGACGCCGTCGCGCGCGCCGTCAACTCCGCGGGGCTCTACAGGTACGTCTCCAAGCCTTGGGATCGCGACGATCTGACGCTCACCGTCCGTGAGGCCGTGCGCGGGTACCTCACGGAGGCGCAGGTGCGGGAGCAGCAGCTGCAGCTCGCCGCGGCGCACCGCGCGGCGGCGCGCTTCGTCCCCTACCAGTTCCTGTCTCTCCTCGGCAAATCGGAGCTCGCCGAGGTGCGGCGCGGGGACTTCGTCGCCCGGCCCGTCACGGTCTATTGCTCCGACATCCGCTCGTACACGGCGCTCGTCGAGGGTCACTCGCACGCCGAGAACCTCGCGTGGATCAACGACTACCTGATGGCCATGGAGGGGCCCATCCACGGCCACGGGGGCTTCGTGGAGGGCGTCGCGGGCGACTCGATCATCGCGCTGTTCGGGTCGGGGGCCGACGCCGGCCTGCGGGCGGCGATCGAGTCGCTCGATGCGCTCGACGCCCTCAACGCGCGCCGCGTCGCGCGCGGCCAGCCCCCGCTGCGCATCGGCATCGGGCTGACCCATGGCGAGTGCCTGATGGGCGTCCTCGGCGGGGACGAGCGCCTGCAGTGCAGCGTCGTCGGGGATCCCGCCAACCTGGCGGCCCGCGTCGAGAGCCTGACGAAGCAGCTCGGCACGCTGCTCATCACCGGACCGACCCGCGACGCGCTCGTCGATCCCCGACGCTACACGCTCCGCTACGTGGACCGCGTCCGGGTCCGGGGACAGCGCGCTCCCACCACGCTGTACGAGGTGCTCGACGTCCTCCCCGCGGAGGAGCGCGAGCGGAAGCTCTCGACCGCCGACAAGCTCGCCGAAGCGCTCTCGCGCTACCAGGCTGGCGAGGTCGCGGGCGCCAAGGCGCTGTTCGAGGAGCTCGCCCGACGGGACCCTCATGATCGAGCCTTCGCGTGGCACCTCGGACGCCTGCGGGAGGGCTCCGCCCAGGGGGCTGCCCTGGGAGTGGACGGCGCCACGTGACTCAGAGAGAGTAGCTAACCTGGAGAACGCCATGACACGGACCGTGATCCTCGTCGACGACGAGAAGACCGTGCTCGACAGCTTGAGCGAGCAGGTGCGGCGCCTCTATCCGGAGGGCGAGATCGAGTGCGAGGTGGCCGAGAGCGCCGCGGAGGCGTGGGAGCTTCTCCGAGAGCTCACCGACGATCACGTCGCGGTCATGGTGGTCGTGTCCGACTGGCTCATGCCCGGTCAACGTGGCGACGAGTTCCTGTGCGAGGTCCGCTCAGCGTACCCTCACATCGGACGCATCATGTTGACCGGCCAGGCAGACCCCGCCGCCCTCGACCGCGCGAGGACCGCGGGCGTGGTCCACAAGGTCCTCTTCAAGCCGTGGATGCCCGAGCAGCTGCGCGCCGCGATCGCCGAGGCGGCCGAGGCGGCCGCGGACGTCGAGGCGCCAACCGTTCGCCTCTCGCCCCCCTCGACGCCACCGACGAGCCACGGTCCGAAGGAGACCCCGTGACGCGAAGCGTGATCCTCCTCGTCGACGACGAGAAGACCGTGCTCGACAGCCTCAGCGAGCAGCTCCGGCGTCTGTACCCTCGGGACGTGGAGTGCGAGACGGCCGAGAGCGCGGAGGAGGCCTGGGAGGTGCTCCAAGAGCTCGCCGACGAGGACGTCCCGGTCATGGTGGTCGTGTCCGACTGGCTGATGCCCGGCCAGCGAGGCGACGAGTTCCTCGCCCAGGTGCGCACCAAGTACCCGCACATCGGGCGCGTCATGCTCACTGGCCAGGCAGACCCCGCGGCCCTGGAGCGCGCGAGGGCCGAGGCCGCGGCGCACCAGATCTTGTTCAAGCCGTGGCGCGCGGAGGAGCTCCACGACGCGATCCAGCGCTCGACCGCAAGCTCGGGTGGGCGCTGATGTCCACGCTTTGGGACGTGGTGAGTCGCATGGGCTCGCTGGCGGATCGACCGACCGACAGCGACCACGAGCGCCAGCGGCATCGCTTCCTCCTCATCACCGGCGCGAGCATGAGCTTCGGCGGCATCGTGTGGGGGACGCTGTCGTTCCTCGCGAAGCTCTACGGTCCTGGCGCGATCCCGTTCGGCTACACCTTGATCACCGTCATCAACTTCTTCGTCCTATGGCGCACGAAGAACTTCGCCGTGGCGAGGACGATTCAGGTGCTGATAAGCCTCCTGCTCCCGTTCTTTTTCCAGTGGAGCATGGGCGGCTTCCAGGCGAGCGGGGCCATGATGATTTGGAGCATGCTGTCGCTCGTCTGCTCCCTGTCGTTCGAGAGCAAGCGGGCCTCGATCGGCTGGCTCGTCGTGTTCCTCGCCCTGACCGTCTTCTCGGGAGCCATCGACTCGCGCCTCACTCCGCCGGGGGACTTCGGCAAGGACGGCCTCGGACCGTTCTCGTTCGCGATCAACATCGCCACGGTCTCGGCGACCGTCTTCGGCCTGACGATCTACTTTCTCCACCTCCGTGACCTCGCGAACGACGAGCTGAAGCAAAAGAACGAGCAGATCGCCCGGTCGCGGGACGCGCTCGTGCACGGCGAGAAGATGGCGGCGCTCGGCCAGCTGGTCGCCGGGGTCGCCCACGAGCTGAACACGCCCCTCGGGGCGATCGTCGCGTCGGTAGGCAACAGCGCGACCGCGCTCGAACGCACCCTCGACGACCTGCCGACGGTGATCTCGACCGCCACCGCGGAGGAGGTCCACGGGCTGAGAGAGCTCCTGAAGCGGAGCGAGACGGGCCAGGCCGCGCTGACGTCGCGCGAGGAGCGGGCGCTCCGCCTCACGCTGCAGACGCAGCTCGAGGCGCTGGCCGTGTCGGAGGCACGCCAAGTCGCCCGCGCGCTCGTGTCGATGGGGCTCGCGGGTGACCTGGAGCCCCACCTGCCGCTCTTGCGCTCGGCGCGCGCGGAGGCCCTGCTCAGGAGCGCGGCGGACCTCGCCTCGCTGCGGCGCAACAACGGCACGATCCGCACGGCCGCCGACCGCGCCGCGAAGATCGTGTTCGCGCTCAAGAGCTACGCCCACCCCGGCTCGGTCGGGGGCGACGCCACCGAGGCCGCGCTGGCCGACAACCTCGAGACCGTGCTCACGCTGTATCAGAACCAGATCAAGAACGGCGTCGACCTCGTCCGTGACTTCGCCGATCGAGGCTTGGTGCGTGGCCACCACGAGGAGCTAAACCAGGTCTGGACGAACCTCGTCCACAACGCGCTCCAGGCGATCCAATACAAGGGGCGGCTCGAGCTCAAGGTCCTGCGGGAGGGCGACCGGGTGCTGGTGCAGGTCATCGACTCGGGTCCGGGCATCCCCGAGGCCGTCCAGGAGAAGATCTTCGAGCCGTTCTACACGACCAAGGCCCAGGGCGAAGGCAGCGGGCTCGGGCTGTCGATCTCGCGCGAGATCGTGGAGCGGCACGAGGGCACGCTCGCCGTCGTGAGCCGCCCTGGCCGCACAGTGTTCACCGTGTCGCTGCCCGGCAGCGAGGAGGCGCCGCGCGAGGCTCGCCGCGGCGCGTGAGCGTCACGGCGAGTGGGGGGACGAGGCGCCCGAGCCGCGCGCGCTGCGCATCGACCAGGTGACACCCAAGATCACCTTGGGTACGGTGCCGCCATGCCCCGAGTCACCGCGCCCCCAGCGCCGCCGCGTCCGCCGACGAACGCGATGGGCATGCTGCTGAGCTGGAAGGAGAAGTGGGCGGACGTCTTCAAGGGCAAGGCGTCCGCGGACCTCATCGCCGGCGTCACGGTCGCGGCGGTCGCGCTCCCCCTGAACGTCGGCCTCGCCGTCGCCTGCCGCCTGCCGCCCGTGGCCGGCCTCATCGCGGGCGCGCTCGGCGGGGGCATCGCCGCCATCTCCGGCGGCTCCCCTCTGCTCGTCACGGGGCCGGCGGCCGCGCTGAGCTTCATGGTGCTCGACCTCCAGAACACGATGGGGCCGTCCGGCGTCGCGCTCGCGGCGCTGCTCATCGGGCTGTTCCAGGTGATCCTCGCGTTCACCGGCGCGGGGAAGCTCGTCGCGCGCGTGCCCGAGTCGGTGCTCGCCGGCTTCACCACGGGCGTCGGCATCAAGCTGCTCGACAACCAGGTCCCCGAGTTCCTCGGCTTCCCCGAGGCCCTCGACGCGTCGGGCAACGCCACGGGCAAGCCCATCTATCAGCTCGCGGACGTGGCGCTGATGATGCACCAGCCGAAGTGGCTGCACCACGTGTCGATGTACTCGCTCGTGTGCGGGCTCTTCGTCGCGTTCCTCGTGGTCACGCTCGCCAAGTGGAAGCGCATCCCCGCGGCGGTGATCGGCATCGCGCTGATCACCTTCGTCTCGAAGTACCTCCACTGGGACGTCGAGCGTGTCGGCGACATCCCGAAGGACCTGCCGCCGTTCAGCGTCCCCCAGATCGCCGACGAGGCGTGGTTCGACCTCCTCGCCAAGACGGCGCCGCTCGCGGTGCTCGCGGCGGTCGAGTCGCTCCTCTCGGCGCGGGCGATCGATCGGATGACGCCAGAGCTGAAGCCCCACAACCCGAGCCTCGAGCTGTTCGGCCAGGGGCTCGCGAACGTCGCGGTCGGCTTCTTCTCCGGCATGCCCGTCACGGGCGTCATCGCGCGCTCCGGCGTGAACGTGCAGAGCGGCGGGCGCACGCGCCTCGCGAGCCTCGTCCACGCGGTGCTGCTGCTCCTGTCGGTGCTCTACCTCGGCCGGTACATCGCCGTCGTGCCCGTCGCGGCGCTCGCGGGGCTGCTGTGCATCGTGGGCTACCGCCTCATCGAGGTGAGCACTTTCCTCGAGCTCGCGCGCACCGAGCGGGTGGAGGCCGTCGCGTTCGCCGTGACGGCGCTCGGCACGGTGACCGGGCACCTCATGTCCGGCATGGTGGCGGGCCTCGCGCTGCACGCGCTGAACGTGTACCTCCACAGGCACGAGCGCGCCGAGGACGAGCAGCTCGCGCGAGAGAAGGCGCGCGGCGTGCGGGCCACGCTGAAGAAGGCCGAGCACGGCGAGGCGCGCAAGCACGCCCCCGCGGAGCCCACGCCGAAGCACCACGCCTGGCTCACGAACATCCGCGAGGGCAGCCTGCGCGCACGTTCGTCGTACGTGCACCCCGCCGCGACCGTCATCGGCCGCGTGGTCATGGGGGAGCACGTGCACGTGGCCGCGGGCAGCAGCGTGCGGGCCGACGAGGGCTCGCCGTTCTTCATCGGCGCAAACACCAACATCCAAGACGGCTCGATCCTCCACGCCCTGAAGGAGAAGCGGGTCGTCGTAGGCGAGGAGGAGTGGGCGATCTACGTCGGCAAGAACGTGTCGATCGCGCACGGCGCCATCGTGCACGGCCCCTGCTACATCGGCGACGACTCGTTCGTCGGCTTCAAGGCCGTCGTGCACGACTCGGTGGTTGGGGCGCGCTGCTTCATCGGCATCGGGGCGGTCGTGGTGGGCGTCGAGATCCCCGACGGGCGCCACGTGCCGCACGGCCGCATCGTCGACACCGCGGACGCCGTCGCGGCCCTTCCGCACGTCACCCACCTGCACGGCGAGTTCAACGAGGACGTGGTCGACGTGAACCGCGGGCTCGCCGTCGCCTACCAGATCGCCGACGACGGCCACCACGCGCGCGACCGCGGCCGCCGCGACGTGCGCGCCATCGCCAGCTGGGACCCCGAGTGGGCCCCTCACACAGACAAGGATCGCTTCTGATGATGATCGGCTTCGCCGCAGGGCTCGGGCTGTACCTGGCCTACCTGCTCTACCACTCCTGGTTTCGCGTGAAGGAGGGCCACCTGGCGGTGGTGACCGAGTTCGGCGCCGCGCGAAAGAAGGCCGACGGGAAGCACCTCGTGACGGTGGGTCCCGGGCTGCATTTCAAGCGGCCGTGGGAGCACGTCGTCACGGTGCCCATCATGGAGCAGAACCTCGACCTCTCCGGCCAAGAGGGCGGCAGCTCCGCCATGACCGAGGACGGCACGGTGCTGCGCCTCGACTCGATGCTCCGCTACGTGCCCGAGGAGTCGGAGGGGTACCTCTTCGGGATGAAGAACCCGAGCGACCACATCACCGGGCTCTTCACTTGCCTCTTGCGCAACGAGATCGCGAACTTCCGCGCGGGCGCGGACTCGGCCGTCGCGCTGGCCCCCTCCGGCGCGGCGTTCGACTTCGACGCGCACTCGGGCTCCTACGCGCTCATCCGCCGCGAGCGCGGCCTGCTGAACAGCCGCATCGCGGAGTTCTGCCGGACCCAGATCGGCAACCGCTACGGGGTGCGCTTCAACGCGGTCGACCTGACGGACATCCTGCCCCCCGACGAGCTCGCCGACGCGCTCAACGCGGTCATCCAGGCCCACAGCGACGCCGAGGCGCGCTACTTCCGCGCGGAGGGCGAGAGCCAGCAGCGCATCCTCGCGGCCGAGCGCGGCGTCGCGATCGCCAGCGCGCGCGCCGCGGCCATCGAGACCGAGATCCGCAAGCTCGGCGAGTACCTGGCCGAGCTCTCGGCGGCCGGCACGCTCGAGGCCTACGTCGCCCGGCGGCGCGCCGAGGTGCTCTCGGAGTCGCGCATGGTCTACCTGAAGGAGACGAGCCCGTGAGCGACAGGATGGCCATGGTGGTGGGCTTCGTCGTGGGGCTCGCCTGCTTGCCCCTCGTCGGGCTCCTCTTCAAGCGGCTCACCGTGTGGGTGGAGGACGGGGAGGCCGCGGTGGTGACCCGCTTCGGCAAGCTCGCCGCGAAGCTCGACCGCCCGGGCCTCCACTGGATGCCCGAGCGCCTCTTCCCGTGGGTGGAGGTGCACGTCGTCTCGCTGAAGCGCGACTTCCGCCACTTCCAGGACGTGCACGTCAACGACGCGCGCGGCACCACGGTCATCGTGGACCTGTGGCTCGAGCTGCGCGTGGAGGACCCCGTGAAGGCGCTGTTTCACGTCGCCGACTGGAACGCCTCGCTGCAGAACGTGGTCCTCCACGCCGCCACGAGCATCCTCGGGAACCTCGAGTTCCAGAAGATCCTCTGCGACCGCACCGAGCTCGCCACGGTGCTCCACCGCGACCTCGCCCAGGAGACCAAGCGCTGGGGGGTCGACGTGGAGCTCGTGTTCATCCGCAACGTGAACCTGCTGCCCGCGGTCTCCCGCCAGATCTTCGAGACCATCGCCGCGCGGCTCGAGCGCGCGAAGGCCGACATCGACGAGGCGGGACGGCTCGCGGTGGCCGAGCTCGACGCGAGCACGAGCGTCAAGGTGGCGGCGCTGGTGGCGCAGGCGAAGGGGCAATACCCGCTCGCGGTCGGCCGCGCGTTCGCCACGCTGAAGGCCGACGCCGCGGTCTTCGACGCGTACAACGAGCTCTACGGCCTGTCGCTCGTGCGACCGCACCGCACCGTCGCGTTCCGCGGCTTCGCCGACGGCGAGCTCCGCGCGAGCGACGCCGCGATGATCCCGCTCACCGAGGGGGCCGGCGCGACGATCGGCCACGAGGACAAGACGCACGGGCCCCGCTGAGCGCGGCGTGGCCGCGCCGCTTCCCTCGCGCGCCGCGGCGGCGGTACCATGGTCGTGACCCGTGACCTCGTGACGCCGCGACGCCGCGCGGTCGCGACCCGCGCGGTCGAAAGGAGTGTCCGTGACCCATCCTCCGCCCGGCGAGCCCGGTTCGCACGAGCCCGCGCCCGCGCCCGACGTGATCGCCGAGGTCCTCACCGCCTTCGGGGGCGACGGGCGCACGCCCCGCGCCGACCTGCTGCTGCCCATGCTCCACGCCATCCACGACAGGCTGGGCTACCTGCCGGCCGAGGCGACCCCGCGGCTGGCGCGCGCCCTCAACCGCTCGAACGCGGAAGTGCACGGAGTGATTACCTTTTATCATGATTTTCGCGCGACCCCGCCGGGCCGGCACGTGCTCAAGCTGTGCCGCGCCGAGGCGTGCCAAGCCATGGGCAGCGAGGCGCTCGAGGAGCGCGCGAAGCGCCGGCTCGGGGTCGACTACCGCGAGACGACGCGCGACGGCGCCGTGACCCTCGAGGCCGTCTACTGCCTCGGCAACTGCGCGCTCTCCCCGGCCGCGATGGTCGACGGTCGCCCGGTCGGGAGGCTCACGGCCCCGCGCCTCGACGCCCTGCTCGCGGAGCTCTGCGCCCCCGCGGTGCCGGAGCGCGCCCCGTGAGGCGCGTCGCTCGGGTGTACGTGCCGCGCGACTCGGCCGCGCTCTCGGTAGGCGCGGACGAGGTCGCCGGCGCCATCGCCGCGCGCGCCGCGGAGGCGGGGGTGGCGATCGCGCTCGTGCGCAACGGGTCGCGCGGCATGTTCTGGCGCGAGCCGCTCGTCGAGGTCGAGACGCCGGCGGGCCGCGTCGCGTACGGCCCCGTGACGGTCGACGACGTGCCCGGCCTCTTCGAGGCGCGCTTCCAGCAGGGCGGCGAGCACCCTCTGTGCCTCGGGCCGACCGAGCAGCTGCCGTACCTCCGCGCGCAGGACCGCCTCACCTTCGCGCGCGTAGGCGTGACCGACCCGGTCGATCTCGACGACTACGCGGCGCACGGCGGCCTCCGCGGCCTCCGCGAGGCGCTCAGCCTCTCGCCCGCGCAGATCGTCGACGTGCTCATCCGCTCGGGCCTGCGGGGCCGCGGGGGCGCCGCCTTCCCCGCGGGGGTCAAGTGGCGCACGGTGCTCGAGGCGCCGCTCGCCCATGGACAGACCAAATACGTCGTCTGCAACGCCGACGAGGGCGACTCGGGCACCTTCTCCGACCGCATGCTCCTCGAGGGCGATCCGTACCTGGTGCTCGAGGGGATGGCCATCGCCGCGCGCGCCACGGGCGCGACGAAGGGCTACATCTACCTGCGCTCGGAGTACCCCCACGCCGAGCGGGTCCTCCACGAGGCGCTCGAGGTCGCGCGGCGCTCCCGCCTGCTCGGCCCGAGCGTGCTCGGCAGCGACCTCGCCTTCGACGTCGAGGTGCGCCGCGGCGCCGGCGCGTACATCTGCGGCGAGGAGACCGCGATGCTCGAGAGCCTCGAGGGCAAGCGGGGCATGGTGCGCCCGAAGCCGCCGCTGCCCGCGCTCGCGGGCCTGTTCGGCGCGCCCACGGTCGTGAACAACGTCGTCACGCTCGCGACCGCCCCGGTCATTCTAGACAAGGGACCTGACTACTACGCGTCGTTCGGCGCGGGGCGCTCGCGCGGGACGCTGCCGTTCCAGCTCGCGGGGAACGTCAAGCAGGGCGGCCTCGTGGAGAAGGGCTTCGGCCTCACGCTCCGGCAGCTCCTCGAGGAGTTCGGCGGAGGCTCGGCCACGGGGCGCCCGGTCCGCGCGGTGCAGGTGGGCGGGCCCCTCGGGGCCTATTTTCCCGAGTCGAAGCTCGACACGCCGCTCGACTACGAGCCCTTCGCGGCCGCGGGCGGCATGCTCGGGCACGGGGGCGTGGTCGTGTTCGACGACACCGTGGACCTCGGCAAGATGGCCCGCTACGCGATGGAGTTCTGCGCGCTCGAGTCGTGCGGCAAGTGCACGCCGTGCCGCGTGGGCTCGGCGCGTGGCGTCGAGGTGATCGACGCGCTGCGCGCCGAGCGCGAGCCCGCGCGGAGGGCCGCCAAGCTCACGCTGCTGCGCGACCTCTGCGACACCCTGCTCCACGGCTCGCTCTGCGCGATGGGCGGCATGACGCCCTACCCCGTGTTGAGCGCGCTCGACTCGTTCCCCGAGGACCTGGGCCTAGCAGCCCCAGACGACGCCGACGCACCCGCAGGGGAGGCCCCATGTACTCAGTGAAGGAGCGCGACGCGGGCACCCCCGCGCGCGAGCAGGCCCCGGGCGAGGAGCTCGTGTCGCTCGAGATCGACGGCGTCCCCGTGCGCGTCCCGAGGGGCACGTCCGTCATGCGCGCCGCCGCGGAGGTGGAGGTGCGCATCCCCAGGCTCTGCGCCACCGACTCGCTCGAGGCGTTCGGCTCGTGCCGCCTGTGCCTCGTCGAGATCGAGGGCCGGCGGGGCTACCCCGCCTCGTGCACGACGCCGGTGGAGCCCGGCATGAAGGTGCGCACGCAGTCGGAGCGCCTCGCGAAGCTCCGGCGGGGCTCGATGGAGCTCTACATCTCCGACCACCCGCTCGACTGCCTCACGTGCGGGGCCAACGGCAACTGCGAGCTCCAAGAGATGGCCGGCGTGGTCGGCCTGCGCGAGGTGCGCTACCCGCCGGGCAAGAACCACCTGTCGGCCGAGAAGGACCTCTCGAGCCCGTACTTCACCTTCGACCCGAGCAAGTGCATCGCGTGCGCGCGCTGCGTGCGGGCGTGCGACGAGATCCAGGGCACGTTCGCGCTCACGCTCGCGGGCCGAGGCTTCGACACCACCGTGGCGGCGGGGTCCACGAGCTTCCTCGAGTCCGAGTGCGTCTCGTGCGGCGCGTGCGTGATGGCGTGCCCCACGGCGACGCTCATGGAGAAATCGGTCCTCGAGGCCGGCCAGCCCGATCGCGCGGTGATCACCACGTGCGCCTATTGCGGCGTCGGCTGCTCGTTCCGCGCCGAGCTGAAGGGCGCCGAGGTCGTGCGCATGGTACCGAACAAAGACGGCCACGCGAACCACGGGCATTCGTGCGTGAAGGGGCGCTTCGCGTGGGGCTACGCGACCCACCCCGACCGAGTGCGCTCGCCGATGATCCGGGGGTCGAGCTCCGAGCCGTGGCGCGAGGTCTCGTGGGACGAGGCCCTCGCGTACGCGGCGTCGGAGCTGCGCCGCATCCAGGCGAAATACGGGCGCGGCGCGATCGGCGGCATCACCTCGTCCCGGTGCTCGAACGAAGAGACCTTCCTCGTGCAGAAGCTCGTGCGCGCGGCGTTCGGGAACAACAACGTCGACACCTGCGCGCGCGTCTGCCACTCGCCCACGGGCTACGGCCTGAAGACCACGCTGGGCGAGTCCGCCGGCACGCAAGACTTCGACTCCGTGGGGCAAGCCGACGTCATCGTCGTCATCGGGGCGAACCCTACCGACGGCCACCCGGTGTTCGCCTCGCAGCTCAAGCGGCGGCTCCGCGAGGAGCCCCGCGCGAAGCTCATCGTCATCGATCCGCGAGGCATCGACCTCGTGCGGACGCCGCACGTCGAGGCCGCCCACCACCTGAAGCTCCGCCCGGGCACGAACGTCGCCATCATCAACGCCCTCGCCCACGTCATCGCGACCGAAGGCCTCCACGCGCGCGACTTCATCGCCGAGCGCTGCGAGCCCGAGGCGTTCGAGCGCTGGCTCGCGTTCATCCGCGAGCCGCGGTGCTCCCCGGAGGCCACGTTCGCCGAGACCGGCGTGCCGCCCGAGACCGTGCGCGAGGCCGCGCGCCTCTACGCCACCGGCGGGAACGGGGCGATCTACTACGGGCTGGGCGTCACCGAGCACAGCCAGGGCTCGACCATGGTCATGGGCATCGCGAACCTCGCGATGCTCACCGGCAACCTCGGGCGCCCCGGTGTCGGTGTGAACCCGCTCCGGGGCCAGAACAACGTGCAGGGCTCGTGCGACATGGGCTCGTTCCCGCACGAGCTGCCGGGCTACCGCCACGTCTCCGACCCCGCCGTGCGCGCCTTGTTCGAGGCGGCGTGGGGAACCACGATCGAGGCCGAGCCGGGCCTGCGCATCCCGAACATGTTCGACGCCGCCTTGGACGGCTCGTTCAAGGGCCTCTACGTGC
>CAZHGG010000023.1:0-2566 GCA_964531755.1 uncultured Polyangiaceae bacterium | reverse complement strand
GGGCGAGGACATCGCCCAGTCCGACCCCGACACGCGCCACGTCAGCGCCGCGCTCGGCGCCCTCGAGTGCCTCATCGTGCAGGACCTCTTCATGAACGAGACGGCGAAGCACGCGCACGTGTTCCTACCGGGCTCGTCGTTCCTCGAGAAGGACGGCACGTTCACGAACGCGGAGCGCCGCATCTCCCGCGTGCGCAAGGTCATGCCGCCGCTCGCGGGGAAGGCCGACTGGGAGACCACCGTCGCCCTCGCGGCGGCGCTCGGCTGTCCCATGAGCTACGCCCATCCATCTGAAATCATGGACGAAATTGCGCGTCTCACGCCCACGTTCCGCGGCGTCAGCTACGCCCGCATCGACGCGCTCGGCAGCCTCCAGTGGCCGTGCAACGACGACGCACCCGACGGCACGCCGGTCATGCACGTGGGCGAGTTCGTGCGCGGCAAGGGGCGCTTCGTGGTGACCGAGTACGTGCCAACGAGCGAGCGGGTGACCCGCAAGTTCCCGCTGCTGCTCACGACCGGCCGCATCCTCACGCAATACAACGTCGGCGCGCAGACCCGACGTACGCTCAACGTCGTCTGGCACGACGAGGACCTCCTCGAGATCCACCCGCACGACGCCGAGCAGCGGGGCATCCGCGACGGCGACCGCGTGAGCCTCGCCAGCCGCGTGGGCGACACGGTGCTCCGCGCGACCGTGACCGAGCGCGTGCAGCCCGGCGTGGTCTACACCACGTTCCACCACCCCGAGTCGGGCGCGAACGTCGTCACGACCGACAACGCCGACTGGGCCACGAGCTGCCCCGAGTACAAGGTCACCGCGGTGCAGGTGGCGCTCGTGACCGAGCTGTCGGGGTGGCAGAAGCGCTTCGAGCGCGAGCGCGACGCGCAGCACGATCTCGTCCAGCTCCGCGTCCGCCGCTCTCCAACGGGCGGTGCCTCATGAGCACGCGAGCGAGCCGCAGACGAGCGGCGTGCCTATCCCAAACGGCCGGGGGGAGCGCGCCATGAAGGCCGAGAAGCTCGTCCGCATGGCGAACGACATCGCGACGTTCTTCGAGTCGGACCCCGATCCGGCGGCCGCGCGCGCGCAGATCGCGGCCCACCTGGCGAGGTTCTGGGACCCTCGCATGCGCCGAGAGCTCGTCGCCCACGTCGACGAGCGCGCGGGCGAGGGCCTGCGCGAGAGCGCACGCGAGGCGGTCCTCGCGCACCGCGCCGCGCTCGTCCCTGCGGCGCCGCCTACCCCCGCGGGCGGCTCGTGAGCGCGGTCCACGAGGTCGACGTCTTCGTCGGCGCCGAGGGCGCGGCGCCGCCGCGCGCGACGCGAGACCGGGTCGCCATCGAGGCGCCGCTCCTCCTGCGGCTCCGGCGTGGCGGGGTCGACGCGGGCGAGGCGACGCTGCTCATGCGCACGCCGGGCCACGACGAGGAGCTCGTGCGCGGGTTCCTCTTCAGCGAGGGGCTGCTGCGCGGCGAGGGCGACCTGCTCGGCCTCGAGCGCCCCGACGGGCTCACGGGCGAGGAGCGCGGCAACGTGCTGATCGCCGACCTCGCGTCGGGCGCACCGGGATCGCTCGCTCGCTTCGCGGTCGGGTCGTCGAGCTGCGGCGCCTGCGGGAAGACCTCGCTCTCGTCGCTCGAGGTCGAGGGCGATGTTCGAGGTGCGGCGCTCACGATCGAAGACGTCGTGCTCCGCGCCCTGCCCGAGCGGATGGCGGCCGCCCAGCCCACCTTCCGGGCCACCGGAGGGGTCCACGCGTCGGCGCTCTTCTCGGCGAGCGGCGAGCTCCTCCTCGCGCGCGAGGACGTGGGGCGCCACAACGCCCTCGACAAGGTCGTGGGATGGGCGCTCCGCGCCGGCGCGCTGCCGCTCTCTGCCTGCGTGCTGCTCGTCTCGGGCCGCGTCAGCTACGACCTCGCGCAGAAGGCGATCCTCTGCGGCGTGCCGGTGCTCGCCGCGGTGGGCGCGCCCTCTTCGTACGCCGTCTCGCTCGCCGCCCGCGCGGGCATGACGCTCGTGGGGTTCGTCCGCCCGGAGAGCCACGTCGTGTACACGGCGCCCGAGCGCGTCGCGCGCGCCGCGCCGGCGGCGCCCGTCCACGGCTGAGCCCACGCCTGCGCCGTCCACCGGCTGAGCCCGCGCTCGCCGGCGCCTCTCGATGGAAGGCGCGCTCTTTTGTGCGTGTTCGTGCCATCCTCCGCGAATGGCTGACGCCCCGAAGCCCCCGACGCCAAACGCGCCGCCGAGCTCCGTCGACGTGGACGCGATCGAGGTGGAGCTCGACGACCCGCTGAGCGTCGATCGGCTGCTGGAAATCACGGGAGACAGCTGGTCGATCGACGAGCAGGTCGAGGTTCTCCAAGAGGCGACGCGGAGCGCGAAGCCGCCCCCCCTCCCAGGCACCAAGGGCGCGAAGCCCGGCGCCTCGGCGGACGCGCGGCGCCCCGCGACGCGGTCGGCCGGCCCTCCCCCGCTGCCGCCCGCCGCCTCCGCCGCAGCGCGCGCGCGGGCCGCCCTCCGTGAGGACGGCCCCTCGCTCGCCAGCCCCCGCAGCGCCGCGCC
>CAZHGG010000022.1:0-19255 GCA_964531755.1 uncultured Polyangiaceae bacterium | reverse complement strand
CCAGCGCCGCCGACGCAGCCCAGCGCCGCCCACGGGCCCCCGCGCGCCGCCGCGCGATCCACGCCGCGACCGAGCCCAGCGTGAAGAGCGCGGCGAGCCAGTCGCCCGCGCCCGCCAGCGAGTCGAGGTCGAGGCCCTCGACGAAGGCCCTCACGGCGCCCTCGTCCCCGGCCTCCGCAGGCGCAGGAGGCCCCACGGCCCCTCGGGGGCGGGTGGCTCCGGCGCGTCGGCGGGCTCCTCGACGAGCTCGAACTGGCCGTTGTCGAACGGGGCCCCGGGCGCCGGCAGGCTCGCCACCATCCGCTCGCGACGGCCGCGCGCGTGGAGCGTGCGCGCGCGGTAGTGGCAATAGGGGTTGTTGCCGGGGCGCCCGAGGATGGCGTGGGCCGTGAAGGTGCAGCCCCCGAGGCACACGTCGGCGAAGTCGCACTCGGCGCAGAAGCCCCAGAGGTCGTCGCGGGTGCGGGCGCGCGCGAAGGCGAGCGCGGGCGAAGACTCCCAAATAGCGCGAAGCGTGGAGTCGCGCAGGGTGCCCCCCACATAGCTCGTGGTCTGGAGAGAAGGACACCCCTTCACCGCGCCGTCCGACTCGATGCCGAGCACGTAGCGCCCCGCCTGGCACCCGTGGAAGTGATCGGCGCCGTCGGGCTCGAGCGAGCGCAGCGTCGCCTCCTCCGGCCCAAAATAGCCCAGGTTGTTCCCGGGCATGAGGAGCACGCCTTCGCGAAACGCGCGCTCCTTCAGGCGCGCGACGCGCGGCAGGAGGTCGAGCAGATCGTACGGCTGGAGCACGAGGTCGGGGCGATCGGCGGCGCGGCCGAGCGGCGTCGTGAGCTGCACCTGCCACGACGCGATCCCGGCGCCGCGCAGGTGCTCGTAGAGCGCCTCGAGCTCGCCGCGGTTCTGGCGGTTCAGGTTCGTGTTGGCCGACGTGGCGACGCCCGCGGCCCGGAGGCACGCGAGCGCCCGCGTCGCCGACGCGAAGCTGCCGCGGTTCGCCCGGAGCCGATCGTGCGTGGGCTCGAGCCCGTCGACGCTCACGCTCGCCGCCGTGAGGCCCGCGTCCGCCGCGGCGCGCGCGAGCGCCGCGTCGACGCCGCGTCCGCCCGTGGTCATCGTGGGTCGCACGCCCGCCTCCGCGAGGGCCCGAACCACTTCGAAGAAGCCCGGGTGCAGGTAGGCCTCGCCCCCGATGAGCACCACCTCGCTCGCGCCGAGCGCCGCGAGCTCCCGCGCCACCTCGAGCGCGCGCGCCGTGTCGAGCTCCCTCGGGCGCGCGTCGCCTGCGCGGGAGCCGCAGAAGACGCAGGGCTGGTCGCACCGGAGCGTGAGCTCCCACACCACGTAGTGCGGTCGAAACGCGCGCTCCGCGGCGCGCCCCCCTGGAGAGCGCGGGTCTCCCTCCACGATTGGGAGCTGCAGGCGCCGCGGGTTCCGTGCCATGATGTGCTGGAGGATAGGCCATCATGCTCGACAAGTGCTCTGCGTGCGGCGGCTTCGTCGCGCCGCGCTCCCCCAAGTGCCCCCACTGCGCGACGGCCTCGGCCGTCAAGGTAGGTGTCGGCACGACGCTGTTGGGCGGCGCCATCGCCTTCACGCTCATGGCCTGCTACGGCATGCCCCCTCAGCCACGCGGGCCCGAGATCGTGCCGCCCACGCCCGAGCCCACCGGCGCCGACGCGGGCTCGCCGATCGAGCCCGCCCCGCCGCCCACCACCGCGGTGCCGCCCGGATGAGCGCCTTCGGTCGGTGCGCCTGCGGCGGCTTCGTGGTGGCGGCCCGCCCGTCGTGCCCCCATTGCGGAGCGCCGCTCGCGCCGCAGCCGACCTCGGGCGCCCGGCGGGCGCTCGGCCTCGTCGGCGGCGCGACGATCGCCTTTACGCTGATGGCCTGCTACGGCCGGCCGCCGTGCCGCGGCGAGGCCTGCAAGGAGGTCGACTCCGCCGGCGCGGAGAGCGGCGCCACCCCCGCGCCCTCGGGCGACACCGGCGCGCGGTAGGGGGGGCGGGCGCTTCCTGCGACCCTCCACGGGAGTCCCGGGGCGAGGCCGTTCAGTGCGGGCCAGCGACACGAGCGCTGAGTTCGTTCGGCGTCTAGTCGCTCCGACCTCCGCGCAGCCTCTCGTGTAGGAGCAGCAGCACCTCGGCGTCCGACGCTGCGTACCGAAGCTGCGCCCCGTCCAGCGGGCGGCGGCTCCAGTTCGACGTCTGCTCCGCCTTGTCGAGCGTGAGCCCAAGCTCGCGCTCGCAGACCATCGCGAGACCGTGGCCGCCGAGGATGTCCCGCCCGCGCAGGCGTCGCGACGCCTCGAGCGTGTCGAACACTCCCCCCAGCTCGAGCCCGAGCGAGCCCAACACGCGCCGCTCGAAGCGCGCGTTGTGGATCACCTTGGCGGGAGTCGCCGCCGCGAGCACGTCGCGAAGGGGATCGAGCGAACCTACCGCGAAAGGATCGACGAGGTAGGTCCGCTCCGCCGTGGCCAGCTGCACGAGGCACAGCGTCCCGAAATCCAAGCCGGTCTCCACGTCGAGCCCAACCACCGCGGCGGCTCGAAGGTCTCGCGCAGCGTCACGCAGCGCGGCGGGAGTGTCGACCCACAGGACCTCTGTGTGCGCTTCGCGTCGTGGGCCCTCGGCTCTCGGGGGGAGGTCGAGCGACCAGCTCGCTCTCGCCGGTTCGGCCTCGGCGTCTACGAGTCGAGCGCCCGCGGGACGTGTCGCCGGGCGCGTCCCGTTCACGCTCGTCGTCGCGAGGAAGCGCAGCGTCCCGGGCACATCGAGAAGTCGCTCGGCGAGCAGACGGTCCTCGGCGCCCTCGGGGAGACAAGGCTGGAACTTGCTCACCATCCCGCGCGCCATCGCGTGCGCAGCCGCCGACGCGACGCGCTCCCAGTCCAACGTCGGCAGCGCGCGTGCGGCGTCCGTCGCCTCCGCGAGCGCCGCGTCCCTGCAGTGAATGGACAGGTTCCCCGCCACCCAGCGCTTCCCGGTCAGGGACTCGAGCCCGGCGGCGAGGAGCCGATTCACCGCGCCGCCCGCGAAGGTGTGCCAGCGCACGCCGCCTTCGTCCTCCTCGATCGGCGCCGTGGCCTCGGCGAGCAGGCCCTCGTACCCGCGACGGAGCTCCGCGAGCGCCTGCGCGGCTTCGGGGCCGAGCCACTCGCTCTCGCCGCCCGGACGCAGCAGAACGTCCAACATTGACTGGCACAGCTTCGTGGACAGGAGGCTCGGCATGCCGATCCAGCTCGGGACACGCCCGCCCGTCGAGGGGCGCACCTTCAGCACTCCCCTCGACCAGTCGACGTGCTCCACCTCCCAGGAGCGTCCGGCGAGGCGGAAGCACAGCGGGCCCTTCTCGCGATCGTGCATCGAGACGAAGAAGGACTGCACCGTGCCGACCTCCTCGCGCCCGTGCGTCACGCGCAAGATCGGGGGCGCGGTGAAGACCGCGTAGAGCTCGAAGAAGTTGCGCCGGCCGTACAGCTTCTCGCCACGCGTTCCGAGCGACAAGAGCCCGCCCGCCTCGTGCAGGATCTGGCGCTCGACCATCGTGTCGACGAGCTCGTGGAACCGCGCTTCGCGTACGCTCGTGAAGGGATAGGCCGACTCGACCCACGGCAGCAGACGGTGCCGCGAGATCCCCTTTTCCTGGAGGGAGAGCGCCATGATCTGGTGCGCGAGGACGTGCATCGCCTGCGCGGCCGGGCGCACGTCCTCCACCCAGCCGCTCGACACGAGCCGGAGAATCGCGACCGACTGGAGGAGAGACTCCGGCGTGAGGCACACGAACGTGCAGCGCTGCTCGGTCCCTGCGCGCCGTCCGGTGCGACCGATCCGCTGGAGGAAGGAGGCCACGCTGCTCGGCGCGTCGACCTGCACCACCTGGTCGAGATCCCCGACGTCGATGCCGAGCTCCATCGTGGAGGTGCACACGATGGCCGTGTTCTCGCCGGACGCGAACTGCTGCTCCGCGAGCGCACGATCGGCGCGGCTCACCGCGCTGTGATGAATGAAGACCTCGACGCCGCTGCCGGCCACGGCCCCGGCGATCTGCTCCGCTCGAGAGCGACTCTCGACGAAGACGAGGCTCTTCTTGCCGCGGGTGAGGGCGCTGATCGCCGCCGCGGCCGCCGGCACGCCGTCGCGGAAGTCGACGTGCAGCGCGCGCTTCGTCATGGGCTTCGGCGGATCGACGAGGCGGAACGGGCGCTCGCTCGAGCCCTGGAGCCACTGCCCGATGACTCCGGGGTTGCCGACCGTGGCCGATAGCCCGATGCGCTGGAGGTCGCGCTCGCAGAAGGACCTGAGCCTCTCCATCAGCGCCGCCAGGTGGGCGCCGCGGTCGTCGGCCGCGAACGCGTGCACCTCGTCGATCACCACCGCCGAGACCCCCGCGAAGAGCGCGCGGGCGTCGGTTCGGGCGCTGACGAGCATGACCTCCAGAGACTCGGGGGTCGTCATGAGCACGTGGGCCGGGGACGCGCGGAAGCCCTTCTTGCGCGAGTCGCTCACGTCCCCGTGCCACTTGAAGACATCGAGCCCGACCATCTTCGCGTAGCTCTGGAGACGATCTTCCTGGTTGTTCAGGAGCGCCCGGATCGGGCAGACGTACAGCACCGACACCGGCCGAAGGCTCTCGCTCAGGATGCGCGAGAGCAGCGGAAACATCGCCGCTTCGGTCTTGCCTCCCGCCGTGGGCGCGAGGACCACCGCGTTGCACCCGTCGAGCACCGCGTCGATCGTGAGCTCCTGCACGGGGCGCAGCGAGCGCCAGCCGAGATCGTTCACGATCGCGTGCTGAAGGTGCGGGTGCAGCCGGAAGAGGGTCACCGGTCACCCTTCGAGGCGCCGCGCGCGCCCGCGCGACGACTCCGCGTCGTCCTCGTCCGAGTCCGCTGGGCCCGCGCTTGGCCGTCCCTCCTTGGCGGAGACCTCCTCGGGGGTGAGCGTCTCGCCGTTCAGCGTGAGCTTGTAGTGCTCGGAGGGATCGTAGGCCTCGTGTTGCTCGACGCGATCGATCACGTCGACGAGCTCACGGAGGAAGACGCGCGGCGCCACGGTGACCTTGCCTCCGAAGCCCGCGGTCACCTTCTCCACGAGCCCCTGGAGGAAGACGTCGGACACCTTCGCCGCGACGCGCTCGGGCTGGGTCGCCGGGTAGAGGTCACGGACGCGACGACCGACCTCGAGGAGGCGCGCGGCGTCGAATGGGCTGAGGCGCACCTGCGTGGCCCGGAGGTTGTCGAAGCGCGGATCGTCGCCGTAGCTCACGCTCACCCGCTGATAGAGCGGGGTGAGGCTCTTCAGTCCTTTGTGGCCCTCGAAGAAGTCGCGATTCCCGGTGACGACCAAGTAGAGCCCTTGGAGCTGCTCGTGCGCGAGCTGGTCCATGAGCTGCCTCAGCGCGTTCAGCGCCTTGTCGCGCGTCTGCGCGTTCATCCGCTGGATGGTCTCGACCTCGTCGAGCACGACGACGAGGCCTGGGCGATCGGTCTGGCGGAGCAGACAGAGCAACCCCGAGAGGAACGTCAGCGCCGCCTGCCCGTCCAGAGCGCCGCGGATGTTGGCCTTCGCCGTGATCTTGGCGCTCACGTGGGGCTGCCCGGAGAGCCACGCGATGAGCCCCTGGGCCGTGGCGAAGTCGCCGTCGAACATCGCGCGGTGGTACGCGCGGAGCACCGCCGGGAACGTCTGGTTTTGCCGCGCCAGCTCGGCGAGCTTGTCCTCCAGGCGCTTCTCCGTAGCGTCGGCGAGCCGAGGGTCGTCCTCCGAGAAGCCCTGGATCCGCTGGACCTCGTCGCCCACCTGGTAGAGCCACGCGTCCACGATGCCCTGGAAGGCCCCGGCCCCGTCGGCGGCGGTCTCGAGCCGCTCGATGAGGCGCCGGTACACAGTCTCGAGGTGGTGGAGCGGCGTGTCGTTGATCGAGATCTGCACCTCGGACGTGGCGAAGCCGCGCGCCCGGGCCCGCGCGCACAAGAGACGAGTCGCGAAGGTCTTGCCGCTGCCGTATTCGCCACGGATCCACTTGGCGGTGCCCTTGCCCGTCGCGACGAACTCGAGCTCTTGCTCGATCGCGCCGAGGAGCGCATCCATGCCGGTGGCGAGGTGGTGCAACCCCCGACGCGGGACGAGACCCCCTCGCAAGGCCTGGACGATGTCCTCGGACTCGGTGCGACTCAAGAGATGTGCGCTCATCGATTCGCTCCGTCGACGGGCTGGTACCGATAGAGCCTGTCGTTGTCCGGGAGCGCCTCCACGACGATGCACGGACAGCCCAGGTCGAACACCTTCCGCACGAGCTGCTGCATGAAGCCGGACGCGCGCATGGGCGGCTTCTTCAGGCGCTGCGCGAGCTCGCTGAGGCGCGCTGACTGGTTCTGCTGGAGGAGCGCGACGACGAGCTTCTCCTCGTCGGTGAGCGACTGGAGGCGCGCATCCAGCGCGGGGTGCACGGGGCTCACGGGCAGCACGAGCTGCACGGCGGCCGGAGGTGCGGTCGCCGGCGCGGGCGGCGACGATCTCGGGTTCGGGCTTGGGCGTCGGCCGAGGCGCGGGGCAGGGCGCTCTGCACCTTCGGACGACCACCAGAAGCCTGGAGCGCGCGGGCGGCCCTCTTGCTCGCCGCGCACTCGCCCGAGGAACGCGAGCGGCACGGCCACCTCTTCGAGCCCCGCGCCGCCGTGAAAACCGCGGCTCTGGGGCCCGAACCACGCGCCGAAGCGGGTGGCCAGGTGGAGGGGCTGGCGCGGGAGCGGACCGCTTCGGAACTCCACAGTGCCCTCGTGGGGCTCGGCGGCGAAGCGCTGGCCGAGCGCCGTCGTCCCGAGCTTGCGGTCGGTCCCCACGAACGGCGTGTGCCCATGATCGGCGGTCACGAGGACGCACCAGCCCTCGTCCACCGCGGCTTGCACCACCTCGGGCGCGCCCGCACCGAGCGCGCCCAGGGACCATCGGGCGAGCGGGGTCGTCTCCCTGCTCGAGAGGGCGTCATCTACTCCGTTGTAGACCGCGGCGACGACCCGGAGGTCTCGACCTCGCAGGGCGTCGAGGAGCGGCTGTCCGGTCGCGCCGAGATCGCCCTTGAGGAACAGCCGGCGGGGTGTCTCGCCGAGGGCCGTGTTGCGTCTCCACGCGCTCTCGTCCGCCGTGGCGTTCGCCGCCGCCGACTCCGTGTCGCCGAGCGCCGTGTTCCCGGGGATCTCCCCGGCGAAGAGCGCCCTTCGCGCGTGGCTCGTCACCGTGGGCAGGACCGAGACGGCCACGCCGAGCGCGCCCATCGCGTCGAGATCGTCGCGCAGGACCGCGTCTCGCACCTCGGGCAGCGCGAGCCCGATGCGACGGTCCGCGGGCAAGGACTCCGCGATCTCGAGGAAAGACGTCAGATCGCAGCCGTCGAGCACCAGCATGAAGACCCGCTGGCCGTCGTCGACCAGGCGGCGCACCACGCACCGGGTGAGCTGGTGGAGCGCGAGCGGGTGCCGCGTGTCGGTGCTCCGCGCGACGCTCGCCCACTCGGACGACAGCGACGACGCGAACGCCAGGTTCATGGCGTCGCGTCGAGCGAGCCACGCGCCCACCACGCGGCGCGCCGGGTCGGCGAGCCACGCGGGGATGGCCTCGAGGCCCCGCCGCAGGCGGCGGTAGGCCAGATCCGCCCACGCGACCTCCTTGAGCGCGTGAACGAGCCACTCGTGCGCGGTGCGCGATGGCGGGCTCGCCGCGGCCTGGAACCGGGCGAGCCTCGCCATGTCGGCGACGACCTCGAGGCTCTGCGCGAGCTCGGGCGCGTGGAGGTTGCGCTTCAGTCCGTCGATGTCCGCGTCGTCCGGCGGGCGCCCGTCCGCCGACGCGTTCGCGTAGTCGCTCAGCGCGCCCTCGAGCGGCACACGCAGCAGGCGGTGCTTGCCGGCGTCAAGCCTCGTCTGTCGCGCGATCCGCTCGGCCTCCGCGAGCAGCTCGCGCGCCCGGCTCGGGGCGCTGCGCCAGACCTCGCGCAGCGCCGAGTCCACGAGCTCCACGAGCTGCTGGGCGCGCTCGCCGGAGAGGCCCGGGGGCATCGGCGCTCTCTCGGCGCCCTCGGTCGACGCGAGCAGCGCCCCCGCGGTGCAGAGCTGCTCGAGGCTCCCCTCGGTGAGCGCCCACGCGAGCCACGCCCCGGTGCGAGGCTGGGCCTCCTCGAGCGCGGCCTTCACCAGCGTCGGCGCGCGGAAGGTCGGGGCGCCCTCCACGATCCAGCGCGCCAGGAGCTCCCAGTCGCGCTCGCGGTCGAGCCGCGCGGCCCCGAGCTCCGCGCTGACCAGCACAGTGCGCAGCTCACGCGCGGTCACGAGATCGCCGAGGCTCCAGCGGCCCGCGGTCCGCCGCAGCGTCTCGAGCGAGGCGAACACGGCCTCCACGAGCCCTTCGTCGACCAGCGCCTCGCAGAACCGCCCCGACGCGGCGGCGACCACGTCCTCTGCGCGCAGATCGAGGATCCTGCCGAGGTACGCGCGGCCCGCGATGTCCATCGGCGGAGGCGGAAACGCGGCCGACACGATCGCGACGAGGCGATCGGCCTCGGGGAGCACGTCGCGCAGAGTGAGCTCTCCGGTCACGCGCGCGACGCGCCACGGCTCTCCGCGCACGTCGACGCTCGGCCCGACATCGGCCAGCGCCGGGCTGTCGTGCACGAGCACCAGATCGTGCTCGAGCGGGACGGCCTGGCCCAGGCGGCGGAGCATCCAGTCGAGCACCGCGTCGGCCGCGGGCGCCGTCATGAGTCGCCCGGCTCCAGCACGATGCGCACGCGCACGCTCGAGGCCGTGGGGTTCGCGCGGAGCATCTCGACGAGCTCCCTCTGCACCGAGGCCACGATCTCGTCGCGCGGGCTCGTGACCGTCCGCGAGCGCGCGCGCTCGGCCTCGTCGCGCTCCCGCTGCGCCGCTAGCTTCTGCTCCGCCTCTTCCAGGGCCCGCTGCGCCGCGGCGCTCTTGGCCTCGGCCTCGCGCGCAAGCCGCTCGGCCTCGCCGGTCCGCTGATCGTGATCGCGGACGCGGCGCGCGGCCTCCTCGGCGACCGCCGCGAACCGCCGCTTCGCCTCTTCGATCCATGGGCCGGCTCGCTCGGCGAGCTGCGCGCCGGTCACCGGATCGGTGAGCAGATTCTTCAGGCGCGCGACAACGGCGGCGCGGTCGTCCTCGCTGCCGTGCGAGGCGAGGTGCGCGAAGGCGCCCTTCTGACCGGCGATCCCGGTGAGCGCGGCGGCCTCCTTCGAGAGGGTCTTGCACAGCTGCACGAACCCCTCGAGCCTCGCCTCGCCGTGGAGCACCGCGAGCCGGCGCGTCCGCGACGCGTTCCCCGGGTCGGAGAGCACCTCGTCGAGCCACGCCGACAGCTCTGCCGCCGTGCGGACGCGAGCCGAGTCGTCGGGGGCCACTCCGGCCCACACGCACACCTCCCGCAGCCGCCCCTCGAAGTCGCGCACCTGCACCCTCGCCTCCGAGGCCCTCTTGGCGACCTCCCGGCAGAGCTTGGCCTGCTCCGGGGGCGTCGGGAGGTCGGCGCTCCCGCGGTGGTCGAACAAGCGCTCGGCGACGCGGAGCGCCTTGTCCCACTGAGGCGCGTCGACCACCTCTTCTTTGACGAATCGGAAGCGCTCTTTGATGTCGCCGAGGCCGTGGACGGTCTCGCTTCGCTCTCCGCTCTGGGCCTCGAAGCCAGAGACCTGGAGGAGGTAATAGAGAAAGAAGTTCGCGACCTCTTTGGTCAGCCCGAAGCCCCACTTCTCGGCGCCTTCGGCGTCGGCGGTGAGCGCCGCGCGCAGCTCCTGCGCGTCGAACTGCCGCTTGCTCCCGATCCACGCGTCGATCGCCGCGAGGTAGCGGCCGTCGGTCCTTCGCGTGATGCCCGAGGGGGCCTTGTGAGCCACCTCGAGCGGCACGAGGATGGCGTCGACCGACGGCATCTGGGCGCCTCGAAGGTCGACGGTCGCGCCGGTCTTCGCGGCGCGCACGACCCAGTCGACGACCTCGGCGAGGTCTGCCTGGGTCACGCGGCGCGTGAACGGCGGGTGGTTCGGGTAACGCTTGTCGAGGATGGTCCTGGCGAGGCGATCCCGCGCGCTGGACAGCTCGAGCCCCGTCGGGTCGATGCCGTCGAGGGCGGCCTTCATCCCGAAGATCTGCCCCTTCTCGAAGAACAGGCGACGGACGGCTTCGGCGAGCTGCGTCTGGCGATCGGCCTGGTAGCCCTCGAGCAGCCGCGAGGCCGCCGCCGCGTCCCGCGGGCTGAGATCCTGGAAGGCGATGCGCGGATCTTGGCGGATGACGTCGACCGCCGCCGCGTTCGTGAGCGCCTCGAGCTCGTTGGGGCTCAGGTGCTCGGGGAGCCACGCGAGGGTCCAGCTCGAGCCACGCGCGCGGGCCCGCTGGCAGTTGTCGAGGTCGTCTTGCCGCGATCGCCCCGCCTCTTCGTCGAACGGGTAGTCGACGACGAGCAAGAAGTCGTCTTTGCCCGGATCCAGCTCGTTCGTCTGTCCCGCGTAGGACAGGGTCCGGACGTTCGCGAGCTTCACCCTCCCACGCCGCTTGGTGCCCTTCCAGAGGACCTCGAGCGGGCCCTCGTTCGAGGTCCCGAGCTCGAGGCCGAGCTCTTTCATGAGCAACGTGCGCATGAACGCGAACCTGTGCGCGTGGCCAACCTGCGCGCGGGCGGTGGCGAGGACGCGCTCGATGTCGAGCTGCTCGATCTTGATGCCGATGGTCGGATCGGTGTCGCCGCTCACCTGCACGTGCGGCGCGACGCCGTTCAAGGCGCGAAACCACCCCGCGACCTTGCTGATGCCGGTGCGCGGCACCATCGCGCGGATGTCGGTCTCGTTCAGGTGGAGGAGCATCGACGCGGCGAGCCGCTCGCCGAGCGGACGACCGTCCGGGAAGTACGGCCTGTCGGAGAGCTGGCAGAGCAGCACGGTGCGCACCACCTGCTGGAGCTGGTGCACCGTCGCGCCGGAGTCCCTCGCCACGATCTCGAGCTTCGGCTCGAGCCGCACCCAGGTCTCGTGGGTGTCGGCGAGGCGTTGGCACAGCTTGCTCGACGTGTTCTGCTTCACGTACGACACGTTCTCGGGCTCGAAGACGAAGTCCCAGAGCGCGCCCACCGGGATGAACTGCCCGACCTCGATGTCGGCGTGTTTGTTGAGCAGCCGGTAGAGGGCAGCGATGGCCGTGCGGTTTCGCGAGAGCGCCTGGGTCACGTCTACCAGGATGCGCAAGAGCGCCGGGTTGAACGGGTAGAGGCGCCGCACGAGGTCCATCGGGAGGCCGCCCGAGAGGCCGCCGATCGCGTCGGCGTGTTTTCGGAACGCGGCGTCGATCGCGCCCTCGAACGCGGTCCGATCGGCCACCGAGAGATCGTGGCGCCTGGCCAACACGCGGTGCGCGGCGACCTCGTAGAGATCCTGGTCCTCGAGCTCGAGCTGCGGCTGGAAGCGGTCACGAATGAAGCCGAGCTGGTCCTGGAAGTCGCGCTGCGACAGGTCGTCCGGGCACGTGCGCGAGATGTCCATCTGCACGGCGACCGCCACGAAGAACGGGAGCACGCGCGCGGCGTCGTGGTCCACCAGGGCCGACAGGTGGTTTATCTCGTTCACGTACGCCGCGCGGGAGCGCCCGCGGATCCAGATCACGAGCTCGTCGATGAGCCACGCGATGGCGGTGATGCCGTGCTCCTTGGCGTGCCGCGCGATGCGGTCGAGGCCCTGGCGCGCGTCGACCCAGAGGTCGTCCGGGCGCACCGGGTCCTCGCCGTGGTTGCGCCAGTTCTGGAGCGCGGCGGCCAGCGCGAGGCGCTTGTCGCGATCGCCCCGGCGGAGCCGCTGGTAGTACTCGACGAAGAGCGGCCCGGGCATGCCCTTCGGCATCTCGGGGATCGTGTCGAAGGCCGCCTCGCTGGCCGCCTGCTCGAGGAGCCCCGAGAGCCCCCCGAGGCGCTGCGCGTCTTTGTCGACGAGCTCGAAGACGCGCTCTTCGTCGGTGAACCCAAGGCGAGGCACCGACGGCGGCAGCGCCTCGTTGTACCCCTCGAAGAGCGCCCGCGTGAGCGAGTGTTTCCCCATCATGTTGATGCGAACGACCAGCGCGCGGTGCCTGTCGAGCCAGGGGTGCTTGGCGCGAAGCTCGCGGAGCGACGCGTGCCCGAGGTCATAGACCATCTCGTCGCGCTCGAGCATCTTGCCGAGCACGGTGAGCAGGTTCGACTTGCCCGAGCCGAACGCGCCGTGCACGTACCGACCCACGTCACGGTTGTCGTCGAGTCGTTCGCCGACGGCCTTCAGCATCGCGTCGAGCCGGCCGCGGACCTTCTCGCCCACCACGTACTGCCGGACGTTCTGCCGGACGCGGTCCTCGTCGTCGGAGAGGCGCGTGATGAACGCGTCGAGGTCCGTGTCGTCTTGCCACTGGAGGTTGTCGCGGATCTTCAACGTTGGCTCCCCGAGGCGCAGGCCCTCGGGGCGCAGGATAGGGGAGTTGGCGGGCCTGCTGCCGAGACATTTCGGCGCGCCCGGCTGCCCGCCCTCGCCAAGTCGAGCGGTAGACGGCCCTCCGGAACCGAAACTATCGGGAGCCCGCCGCTCGTCGCGTGCCCCTTACTGGAGCGACGGTGCGGGCAAGCGCAGCCTTCTGGTCCTTCGTCGCCGCGCCCCGCGCCCTCGACATGTACTTCGGCGCCTCGCGGCGAACGAAGGTGCGGACCGTCGCGTTCACGTGCTGCGCGTACTCCTCCGGCGCCGCTGTGGCCGCGAGACACCGGAAGTACGCCGGGAGCACGTTCCGCCAGTCCACGCCGACCTGCCAAGAACCCGCTTCGTCCGCGAAGAAGATGATGTCGTCCTCGCCCTCGTCGATTCGCTTGAGGAGCGCGAAGATGAGCTCGAGCGCCTGGCGTCCCTCGCCCGGATCGCCGCCATCGAGGAACGCGAGCACGTCCGCCAGCAAGCGTGTGCATTCGGCGATCCACTCCTCGGTGCCCTCGGACTTGTCCATGAAGTTCCTCGAGCTCACGTGGAACGACTCGTAGTACTCGCCACGTCGACTCGCCACGTCGAACGCCTTGACCTTGTCGAGGACGCGCGTCGCCGTGCCCGTCGCCACGACGATCTGATCGAATGCGACGAATCCTTCGACGACCTCGTGGACCTTGTGACTCGGCACGTGCACGAGCGCGCGGTCGAGCGCGACGAGGAGATCCCCGCGCGTCAGTCGTCCGAGCGCGGCGCGAAGCTTCTTTGCATCGACCGTCCGCTTCATGTTCGGGGGGCGCCGGATGCCCGCAGACGATCCGCGAGGTAGCGCCGAAGGACCGCCGCCTTCTCCGGCGGAGAGGCGGTAACGATGCCGCGCCTTCGGATCTGCGCACGGAGCTCTCTTGCTGGGAATTGCGCGGTGACGAGCGCCTCGAAGCTTCTTCCCCAGAACATGAACCGCCGAGCCTCTTGGCCGAGCCAGAGCTCCTCTGTCACACACGCGGCGTCTGGCTCCACGTCGACGACGAGCACCACGCCCCGCCGCCCGTCCGCGTACAAGAGCGCCGTGAGCGGACAGTCGGTGAAGTCCACTCCGGAGACACCCGCCACGATCGCTCGCCCAGGATCGTACGGCCCCTTGAGTCCACGATAGAGCCGACGGCGCGCCCTGCGGGGATCCAGCGATGGGTCGAGGGTCGGCGCGTCTTGGTCGGCCATGGCGCCGACGAGAGTAGCCGATGAGGGGCCCGCTCCACGAGCGTCTTCGGGGGAGCGGCTACGCCGGTCACCGACGTCGCCCGAAGGCCGGGACGACACGTTCTTCGACCTCGTCGAGAAACCGCGCCAGGCCGTTCTTCGTACCGCGCGCCCGCAAGACGTCTCGGTTCGTGAGGCACGCCGCTCTCCGTTCGGCGTCGTCCCCCGTCAGGCGCCGAAGCACGCGCTTCGCGTCGGTCGTTGCGTCGTTCGGGTGCGAGGTCAGGCGGTGGGACTCGGTCGAAGGGTCGAACGACAGCTCGCTACGGAGGGCGCTCAACGCCGCTCGCTCGGTGTCGTCGCGCGGGATGAAGCCTGCCACGAGCCATGCCTCGGTCTCGGGCTCGGGCGCTGCGAAGGCGATCGAGAAGGGCCACTCGATGCCATTCCGCACCTGGTCGAGCCCCTCGCGGCGCTCATAGCCGTCCATGTCGCGGGCCAGGACGACGACGTCGGGTCGGGGCTCGACGGTGCAGAAGAGCATCAAGACGGCTCGCCACATGGCCGCCTCTGCCTTGCGCGGCACGCCCTGGATGTGGCCGTGCGTTCGCACGGTGACGCCGTTCCGCGTCACCGGACGGAGGTTGCGGGCGTCCTCGGGATCGGGCTTGTACCAGGCCGTGCCCTCGTCCACGCCGCGCCACGAGCGGCAGTCTTCCAGGATCTCGTCGAGCCAGTCGTGGGCCGCGATCGACGCGGCGTCGACCAGGCACGTCACGACCGAGAAGTGACCTTGGTCCTCGCACGCGACACCGATCGTGATCGCCGCGGGTGTGCTCATTTGTCACCGCCCGCACCTCGCCGGGCGCTGACCCAGGCGTGGCCGAGCGCGGCCCACAGCTCTCCCGTCTGCGTCCCGAACTTCCAGGTCTCGAAGTCGGGGTGCTCGGTGAGTGCGCATGCCCGGGTGTGACGATGCTCGTCCAGCGCTAGCACCCGCACCTCCGCGGGCTCGAAGCGATCCAACAGGTACGGCGAGTGCGTGGTGCACACAATCTGAAGCTCGGGGTCGAGCGCGAGCAGATCGCGCAGAACGCCGACGAGCTTCGCCTGCGCTTCGATGTGCAGGCCTCGGTCGATGTCGTCGAGGAGGACGAGGCGAGCGCGGTTCGGCTCGCGCAGCTTGGTTAGCAGGCCGAGCGCGAGCACTGTACCCTCACTGAGAAGGTCCGCGGGGACGACTCGCTTGTCGTCGAATTCGATCTCGAACCGATCGCCGAGGAGGGCTTCCTCCACGGGCCGCCAGAGTGGCTGACCGTCGATGTCGATTTGCTCCGTCCTCTTCCGTCGGACGCTCTCGCGCAACGTGCGAATGCGACGAACGCCCGGAACGATCGTCGCGAGTCCACGCGTGATCTCCGCGAGCTCGTCCTCTGCCGCCCCCTTCATCCACGCGAGGGTCGAGGCCAGGCCTGCGCCATCCGCGTCCATTCGCGGCTTCTCGTCCTTCGGGATCGAGGTGCGCGTCATCTCGTTCGCGTCGAGGTGCAGGTAGACGACCGGTACGAAACGTCGTACCCGCAGGAGGTCCAGCCCTCGCTGCCCCTCCTTGCTCGGCACGTTCGTGACCAACGAACCTTCGGGCCCGTTCAGAGAGACCTCGAAGACGGCTCTCCTGTCGGAGTCGCTCGCCGTTCCGGGCAACTCGATGGACACACATAGCTCGTCGCCTCCAGCTTGTCGTGCCGCGAGCTTGATGGTCGCGGGCGGTGGCGAGCTCGCGAGCCGCCAAGGTGCACGACGACCGCCGAAGGCGCCCAGGATGCCCTGCGTTCGCCGTGTCGCGCTCTTGCGAATGAGCCCGGTCTGCGAGAGCAAGTGTATCCCCTCGAGCACGCTGCTCTTCCCGCAGCCGTTCGGCCCCACGAGCACGGTGAAACGTCCGAGGTCCAGGGTGACGTCGTGGAGGCTCTTGAACCCTTCGAAGTGGACGCGATCAATCATGGCGAGGCTCCCGGCGCGTCCCCGGCCGCGGGTCGGGCGACGCTCCTTGGGTTGTACATCGTGCGCGAGCTCGCGGGGGCTACGGCGCGCCCGCCTCGAGCAGCGCCGCCGCCGTCACCCCTCCAAGAGCCATTGCCGCGCTGCGCGAGGGTGCGGTTCATGGCTCGGCACCCTTACGCTCTTCCCTTCCACTCTTCCCTTCCAGCGCTTCGCGGATCGCCGCCATCGCCTTGGCGGCCTTGCGCGCGACGAAGCGATACGGCCCGTCGCTCGCGTAGTCCGCCCCGATCGACGCGTTTTCTGTGGCGAACATGGTCCGCCAGACCCGCTGGCGCGCCTTGCAGCGGGCGCCCTCGTTCAAGCGAAACACGCGGATCGTGAGCCTGACGTTGACGCGCATGGGCCAGCCAAGCGCTGCGCGGGGCCGGAGGCGTCCGGTCTGCTCGTCGAAATCGAAGAGGTCCTCGACAGGATCGGTGTCCGGACGCACCAGCCTGCATGACCAGCGGGTACCCTTGTACGTGCTGTTGCAGCGATCGCAGGCGGGAAACAAGTTGTCCCACGAGAGTGCGAGCTCCGGAAACGCGTGCTCGGGGAGAAAGTGGTCGATCGTCTCCCGAGACGTCTCGGTCAGCGAGCCATCGCAGTACGCGCAGGCCCGGGGCTCGGAGACCCCCCGAACCGTGTCGTGGAATCGGGCGGCGAGCGAGACCTTCTCGTGTTTCCACTGGCGGAGTGGGTCTCGGCGGCCGCGATCGGGCAAGACCTCTTGCCAGCGGCGCTCCTTGTCCGCCCAGAACGTGGGCGCAGGCTGCCTCGGGAAGGGTGTCACTCGCTGTCCTGCCCACCCTGCTGCGCGAGGGCACGCAGCCGGCGATCCACCTCGATCCGCACCGGCACTTCCTGCATCGCGACGACCGCGCGCACCTCGTCGTTGAGGGCCATCAGCTCAGCGCGGCGCGCGCTGAACGCGCCCCACTCGATGGTCGCCGCCCGCTCGAGGGCGCGGACGTCCCGCTTGTGCGCTTGGAGCTTCTCCAGGGTCCCGCGATCGACGAACCCAGCTTGCGCCTCGAAGACCTCGGTGACGACCCACTCGAGCGATTGGCCGGGCTCGAGCGCGAGTGGTCTCACTTCGCCGCGGACGCGGTGATCGGCGTCTGGTCGGATGGCGAAGAGGGTGCCCTGGCCGACGGACGCCACGACGAAGGGCGAGTGCGTCGTCGCATAGATGCGCGCGTTGGGGAAGAGCGCGCGCAGCGCCGGGAGGATGCGGACCTGCATCGTCGGGTGGAGGCTCTCGTCGATTTCGTCGAGGATGAGCCAGAAGTCCTGATCGATCGGCGAGCGCGTCGTGTCTGCCCAGCGAATGCGCTCGAGCCTCACGAGGAGGTCGGACAGCCAGGCCATCGTGCTGCGCAGCCCCTCGCCCAGGAGATCGATCGGAACCTGTTCGCCGTCGAACGCGACCACCGGAGCCTGACGATCGATCGAGAACTCGATGGTGGTCCGGCGGCCGAGTACGTCCGAAAAGACCCGCTCGAATCGGCGAATGGCGGTCTGACGTGACTGCGCGACGGACTCGAGCTCGAGCCGCCGCTGCTCGACGAGCGACGGATCTCTCGCGTACGCCATCGCCTTCGTGCGCTCGTTCTCGAGGTTCGCAAGGAGCTGCCCGAGGAAGCTCGACTCGGCGTGGTGGGCACCGAACGACAGGGCTCCTGCGAGGGGGGCCTTCTCGATGTCGAGAGGACCCGGGGTGGCAAGCTCGGGCGACGCGTGGTGGGCCCGGTAGGCGAACGCAGCCCACGCGACCGGCTCGTCGTGGTCCGGCCAGGCGCCGAAGCGGTTGAGCGTCGCCAGCACGCTGTTCTCGTACGAGTCGTCGCTCCACCGAATCGTGGCGTGCGCGGGGTTGACCGGACGGACGTACCGATCCGTGAGCCGGCTCGCCTTCGCCGGCCCGCTCCGGCGAGGCGCATGAAGGTGGCCGACGGTCCCCGGCTCACCGAGCATGACGGTCATCGAGTCGGCCTCGTGGGTGATGCGCGCCGTGACCGCGTACGAGGGATCCCGCCTCCTGCGGAGGAGGTGTCCCACGGGCGGCATCGTCGCGAGCCAAGGCAGGTCGTTCATGTGGGAGACGGCTTCGTCGAGCGAGACCCCGGAGAGGTCGTTGTGGCCCAACAAGAGGACCGCGATCGCCTCCACGATCGACGTCTTCCCGCTTCCGTTCGGTCCCTCGAAGAGCACGAGCTCACCCCGCGCGCCCGAGCCCGTGGACGGAGAGGGCTCCGGGATGTCGAAGCTTGCTTCTTCGAAGGGGCCGATACGGGTCAGCTCGAGCCGCGACAAGCGCATGGCGGACACTCTACCGCGAACGTGCCCACCGGACCCGCGTTAGGTGCGCGGGCCACCGCAGTGAAACGGCTACTGGGCGCCCGCCCGCCCCACCACCTGGTACCGCTTCTTCTTCCCCCGGCCCGTCACGTCCAGGTCCCCGCTCGCCACCAGATCGTCGAGCACCCTCGCGAGCTTCGCTTCGTCCAGCCCCGCGTGCTCCTCGGCCCCTCGAGTCCCCGGGAGGGCCATGGTGAGCTGCGCGCTCCCCGCCACCGGCTCGGCGAGCTTCGCCTGGTGCCGCGCCCACACCGCGCCGGCGTCGAGCGCCTCGGCCGCCTTGAAGAGATCCGCCACCCACGCGCGCTGCGCGAGCGACACCGAGGCCTCCTCGGCCGCCTTCGTCTTGGCCTCGGCTCTCGCGTTCGCCTTCGCCGTCGCCTGGCGCGAGGCCGCCGTCGCGACCTTCGCGTGGAGCACCAAGGGCTTCCACGCCTCCACGAGGGGGCAGGGGCAGCGCGGCTGGCGGCACGCCTCGCGGGCGAGCGCTTGCAGCTCCGCGTGCTCGTCGGCGGCGCCCCAGCGGCGCACGTCGGGCAGGCTCTCCCAGAGGCCGAAGGTCACGCCGCAGCGTCGCGGATCGTCTGCGGTGGGCGCGGGCAGGGGGGCCAGGGGATCGCCCTCGGCGAGCGTGTACGCCTCGACCTGGGCGAGCGCGCGCTCGCGGTCACGCCAGCCGTTCCACCCGAACCGGTTCGGCTGAAGCTCGGCGAACAGGATGAACCGCTCGCGAGGCACGTTGAGCTTGCCGCGCGTGGCAAAGTACTCCGCGCGCACGAAGTCGGCCTTATCGAACTTGGGGGGCAGCGGGATGGCGTCGAGGCGCTTGGCCGTAGGGCTGGGATCGTCGGGATCGGTGAGCGGCAGGCCCGCGTCTTCCTGGTCTTGCAGCGCCCACACACGCTTCCACTCGGCGAGCTTGCGGAGGCCCTCGTCGGAGTACACGCGGTGCGGGTTGTCCGGCAGGGCGTTCGCGCGGAGCAGCTTCTCGGCGACGAGCGTGAGATCCACCGAGAGCCCCGTCCCGGTCCACACGCCCGCCACGGCGGCGACGCGCGGATCCCGCGACCACGCGAGGGCGATGTCCTCGAGGCGGTAGGGCTTGGGCTCCGCGAGCGGGCCGCGTGGAGTCGCGTCGCCTGCGGGCGCA
>CAZHGG010000021.1:0-19381 GCA_964531755.1 uncultured Polyangiaceae bacterium | reverse complement strand
GGCACGAGCGCGGGGGTCGCGCCCGACGACGCCGGCCTGGCCGCAGCGCCCAGCGCGAGCGCCCCGCCCGCGCCCCCCTCGGCGCAGGGCCTCCCCTGCGACGTGCAGCGCGTCCTCGCGGACAACTGCTGGAAGTGCCACTCGAGCCCGCCGAAGTTCGGCGCGCCGATGCCCCTCACCTCCCACGCGTCCCTCACCGCGGCCTCCGTGACCGACGCGACCAAGAAGGTGCACGAGCAGGTGGTGCGCCGCATCCACGACGACGCCGCGCCGATGCCTCAGCCCCCCAACCCGCGGCTCTCCGCGGCCGACCTCGCCGTGCTCGACGCGTGGTCCGCGGCGGGCGCGCCCGCGTCGACCGCGACGTGCAACCCGCCGCCCCCGAGCGACGCGGGGCCCACGGATCCGCTCGCCTGCACCCCCGACATCTCGGTCGCGCCGAGCGCGCCCTGGGCCATGCCCCAGGCCGACGCGAACGACTACGTCTGCTACGGCGTCGACGTCACGGCGCCCGCGGACAAGCACATCGTGGCCATCGCCCCGCGCATCCAGAACGCCGCGATCGTGCACCACGTGCTCATCTTCAAGGCGGACACGGCCTACCCGACGAAGCCTCAGAAATGCCCGTCCGGCGGCTCGCTCCAGTGGCGCCTCATGTACGGCTGGGCCCCAGGCGGCAAGAACATGGTGCTCCCTCCGGAGGCGGGCTTCGCCGTGAAGGCCGGGCAGCCCACGCACTTCATCGTGCAGGTGCACTACAACAACGCCGCCGGGCTCGCGGGACAGACCGACACGAGCGGCGTGGAGCTCTGCACGTCGGCGCCCCGACAGTACGAGGCCGACGTGATGGCCTTCGGCACGCAGAAGATCGACCTCCCCCGCAAGAGCGAGGTCGACAAGACCTGCAGCATCACGGTGCCGGCCGCGCTGGCGGGCCGGAAGGTGTTCGCGGCGATGCCCCACATGCACGAGCTCGGCTCGGCGATCGACACGAAGCTCGTGAAGGCGGCGGGCGGCGCCGAGATCGATCTCGGCACCGTGGCCCGGTGGGACTTCAACACGCAGTTCTGGCTGCCTATCTCCGCCACGGTCGAGGCGAACGACGTGGTGAAGACGCGGTGCGCGTGGAAGAACCCGACCGACCGCGACGTGAAGTTCGGCGAAAACACGGAAGACGAGATGTGTTATTCGTTTACCATGTATTATCCACGTATCGAGTCGGCCCTGTGGACCTGGGCCGCCCCCGCGCTCGGCTCGACGTGTCGCTGAGCGGCGCGCACCCCACCCGCCCTCGTCGCGACGGCGGCCTCGCTCGATGACGGGCACGCGGAGCCTCCTGGCGGTGGCGAGGCCCGTCGCGCTGCTCGGCGCCGCGCTGGCGCTCGCGTGGACCCCCGCCGCCTGCACCACGGACGAGTGCGCGTTCTCCGAGGGGCCGCCGAGCGCCGGGCTCACCGTCTACACCGCCGCGAATGCGTGCGTCACGGTGACCACGGTCTCGAACGGCGCCGCGACGCTTTCGCGCGCGAGCGACGGCGCGCACTTCGAGCTGCGAGGGTGCGCGACGGGCCCCGCCGCCCGCTTCCACCTCCGCGCCACCGACCTCGGCACGTACCTGCTCCGCGACGCGGACGGCGGCTACCTGACGGACGACGCGGGCGGGCTCGGCCGCGCCAAGGTCCTCGAGTCGGACACGTCCCGCAACGAAGACGGGTACGTGTCGCCGGCCGAGTGGCACCTCGAGGTTTCTCCGGCGAACGGCGCGCGCTTCCGCCTGAAGAACCGCGCCTCGGGCGCCTACCTCGCCGCCGCCGGGCTCACCCGTGACCCGGCCGAGGCCGCCGACGTGGTGCTCTCGAAGAGCGAGGGCTGCTCCGACTTCCCCGAGCTGTCGCTCGACGCCACGGGCGAGGTGACCAAGACCCGCTTCCCGGACGGGGCGCTCTACGGCGTCGTGGACGCCCACTCCCATCTCTTCTCCAACTTCGGCTTCGGCGGCGGCGGCACGTTCCACGGGTCGCCGTTCCATCGCCTCGGGGTGGAGCACGCCCTCCCCGACTGCGCGCCGTTCCACGGCGACGAGGGCCGCAGCGACGTGCTCGGCTACTTCTACAACGGCGACGGCTTCGACATCGGCAAGGCGACGTCGGCCCTGCTGAGCGGGCGGGTGCCCGAGTTCGATCACTACACGGCGGGCTACCCGAAGTTCACGAGCTGGCCGCGCGCGGTGAAGAACTCCACGCACCAGACCCAGTACTACCGGTGGGTCGAGCGCGCGTACCTCGCGGGCCTGCGGCTGCTCGTACAGCACGCCACGAGCAACCAGGTGCTCTGCGAGCTGATGAACGGCATCCGCGCGCAGCAGAAGCGCCTCTCGTGCAACGAGATGGAGGCGGCCGAGCGCGAGATCGACGAGACGTACGCGCTCGAGCGCTACATCGACGCGCAGGCGGGCGGGCCGGGGCGCGGGTGGTTCCGCGTGGTCACCTCACCCGCGAAGGCGCGCGAGGTCATCGCGCAGGGCAAGCTCGCGGTGGTGCTCGGCATCGAGACCTCGAACCTGTTCGACTGCTTCCTCACGCCGCGGCCGGGCTACCCGGCGTGCGACGCGGCGGCCGTGCGCGCGAAGCTCGACCACATCCACGCGCGGGGCGTGCGGGTGCTGTTCCCGGTGCACAAGTTCGACAACGCGTTCTCCGCGGGCGACGGACACCGCGGCTTCATCGAGCTCGGCTCTCTCCTAAATACTGGACACTACTCGAATTACACAAAGAACTGCGACCCCACGAGCGACGCGCGCTTCGACCACGGCGACGTGACGTTCGGGGGCATCAACCGCCCGCGGGAGACCTACGACGCGCCTGCGCCCCTGAACGTCTCGGGCTTCGAGAGGGCCCCGGTCGGCACGCTCCTGCCGTACGTGGAAGACCTCAAGAAGCCGCCGCTGAAGGGCGCGTACTGCCAGAACGCCGGGCTCACACCGCTCGGCGAGGGGCTCATCACCGAGATGATGCGCCGGGGCATGATCCTCGAGATCGATCACTTCCCGAACCACTCGTACGCCCGCGCCGTGGAGCTGCTCGCGAAGAACGACTACCCCGCGGCGGGCACGCACGGCAGCACCGCCAACGGCCGGCTGTACGCGCTCGGCGGCATCTCCACGCTCGGTGTCCCGCGCTGCAGCGACGGCGACCCGGCCGCGTTCTCCGCGGCGTTCGCCGCGCGCTTCGACGCGGTCGCCGCGGCCGGCGGGTACCGCGCGCAGGGCTTCGGCTTCGACCTGAACGGGCTCGCGGGGGCGCCCGGTCCCCGGTTCGGGCCGCTGGCGAGGTGCTCGAAGCCGCAGACCCGCCCGGTGACGTACCCCTTCACGTCGTTCGGCGGCGACGTGACGCTCACCCAGCCGACGATGGGCGAGCGCACCGTCGACTTCAACTCCGAGGGCCTCGTCCACATCGGGCTCATGCCGGAGCTCATCGAGGACGCGCGGCGCATGGGCGTCACCGACGCGGCGCTCGAGCCGCTGTTCCGCTCGGCGGAGGGGTACGTGCGCATGTGGGAGCGGGCGGAGCGCCGCGCCGCCGCCCTCGCCGCGGAGAGCCGCTGACCGCGCGCCTGCGCGGGTCGAGGCCGGCGGATCGCGTGGTCGGCCGGGGCCCAAGGTGGTGGTATGGTGGGCGCTCCGAGGGTCGTTCGAGGGAGAGGTTTGCGTGAGAGATCGTGGCGGTACGAACGGTGGTGAGCGATCGGCGCCCGAGCCCGTCTTCGGCGACTACAGCCTGCTCCCGAACACCTCCGACGAGTGCTTCTCGTCGGGGGGCGCGCCGCACCCGTACGCCGCGGAGATCGTCCGCCTGATCGACAACGTCGGTCGCGCCGCGCTGAAGGCCCGGCAGCGCCTCACGACCGGGGCGTTCCTCAAGGGCGGCATCACCTTCAACGTCTACTCTGACAAGAAGCGCGGCGAGCGCATCTTCCCGTTCGACCTCGTGCCCCGCGTCGTCGACGGCGCGGCGTGGGAGCGGGTCGAGCGCGGCCTCGTGCAGCGGGTCACGGCCCTGAACGCGCTGCTCCTCGACGTCTACGGCGAGCAGCGGATCATCAAAGAGGGGGTGATCCCGGAGAGCCTCCTGCTCAAGTGCCCGGGGTACCTGCCGAAGCTCCGCGGGCTCGCGCCGCCGTCGAACGTGTTCGTCCACATCGCGGGCATCGATCTCATCCGCGACGCGAAGGGCGAGCTCCTCGTGCTCGAGGACAACGCCCGCACGCCCTCGGGCGTGTCGTACGTGCTCGAGAACCGCGCGATGATGAAGCGCTTCCTCCCCTACGTGTTCCAGCACGCCCACGTCCGCTCGGTCGACGAGTACCCCACGCGCCTCCGCGACGCGCTCCGCGCGGTCGAGCCCGCGGGGTGCGACGACGGCGCGATGGTGGTGCTCACCCCGGGGCCCTTCAACTCCGCCTACTTCGAGCACAGCTTCCTGGCGCGGCGCATGGGCACGCCCCTCGTGCAGGCCTCGGATCTCTTCGTGGAGGACGCGAAGGTCTACGTGAAGACCACCGCCGGCCCGCAGCGCGTGAGCATCGTCTATCGCCGCATCGACGACGATTTTCTCGACCCCGAGTTCTTCCGCGCCGACAGCCTGCTCGGCGTGCCCGGCATCATGATGGCCTACGCGGCCGGCAACGTCACCCTCGCGAACGCGCCCGGCAATGGCGTGGCGGACGACAAGGCGATCTACCCGTACATGCCGGAGGTGATCCGCTTCTACCTCTCCGAGGAGCCGATCCTCGGGCAGATCGAGACCCTGCTCTGCGGGCGCCCGAAGGAGCTCGAGCACGTGCTCGCGAACCTCCACGAGCTCGTCGTGAAGGAGGTCAACGGCTCGGGCGGGTACGGCATGCTCGTCGGCCCCATGGCGAGCGCGAGCGAGCGCTCGGAGTTCGCCGCGAAGCTCCGCCACAACCCCGACAACTACATCGCGCAGCCCCTCGTCCAGCTCTCGACGAGCCCCACGTTCCTCGACGGGCAGGTGGTCGCGCGACGCGTCGATCTGCGACCCTTCGTGGTGACCGGGAAGGACCGCTGGGTGCTCCCGGGCGGGCTCACCCGGGTGGCCCTGGTGGAGGGGTCGTACGTCGTGAACTCGAGCCAGGGCGGCGGCTCCAAGGACACCTGGGTGCTCCAATGATCCTCTCGCGCGTCGCTGAGAGCTGCTTCTGGCTCGGCCGGTACGTCGAGCGCATGGAGAGCACCGCGCGCCTGCTCCGCGTCAACCGCGCGTTCGTCCTCGACGTGCCCGTCGCGGAGCTCGCGCGCTGGCGCCCAGTCGTCGTCGTTTCGGGCGAGGAGCTCCGGTTCCGCGAGCACGTGGGCGCCGAGGCGTTCGCCGACGGCGAGCGCGTCGAGGAGTACATGGCGTGGGACCCGCAGAACCCCTCGAGCCTCACGAACTCGATCTTCTGGGCCCGCGAGAACGCGAGGACCACGCGCGAGATCGTCAGCCTCGAGATGTGGCAGACGCTCAACTCGTTCTACCAGTGGGTGAAGGGCGGGCAGGGCCGCCGGCTCTGGTCGAGCGATCGGGAGCAGTTCTACCTGCGCATGCAGGAGCTCGCCGCGCTGTTCTGGGGCGTCATGTACGGGACGATGCTGCACGAGGAGCCCTTCGACTTCGTGCGCCTCGGCATGTACCTCGAGCGCGCGGGGCAGACCGTACGCATGATCGACGTGCGGTACCACATGCTGGGTCCGCTCGCGCACGAGACCATCGGTACGCCGATCGAGACCGCGCACGCGATGGCGCTGCTGCGCTCGTGCTCGGCGACGGAGCCGTTCCTCAAGCGCACCCGAGGCATCCCCTCGGGCGCGCACGCGGTCGACTTCCTGCTGCACGACGAGGCGTTCCCCCGGTCGGTCCGGCACTGCCTCGACCGCGCCGCGCATGGCCTCAAGCGTGTGCGGCCGCCCGGGCGCGACATCGGCGCGCGAACGCAGCGGGAGCTCGGCCAGCTCGACAAGACGCTGAGCGAGGACGACGCGCGCGGGCGCGACGAGGCGCACGCGATGCTCACGCACCTCATCGAGGGGCTGGCGGCGACGTGCGAGGCGTTCCAGTACGACTTCTTCGGCCAGGCGCCCACGGAGGAGCGGAGATCCAGCGCCGACGCAGCGGCGAGCGCCGCCCGCGAAGAGGCCTGACGCGCGCCCCGGCCTGGCCGCGACCGGCTCAGGGCGGGGGCTTCTCGAAGATCGACGCGTACTCCTCGAGGGGCGCGACGGTCACCGCGATGGAGAGGTCGTGGTCGCCGCCACCCAGCAGGACGCCGCGCAGCGGGATCACGTCGTCGTAGTCGCGGCCCCACGCGAGCGTCACGTGCTCGAGCGACGGGAAGGCGTTGTTCGTGGGGTCCACGTCGACCCAGCCGTGACCCGGGCAATAGACCGAGACCCACGCGTGGGAGGCGTCGGCGCCCACGAGGCGCGGGCGGCCAGGCGGCGGACGCGTGAGCAGGTACCCGCTGACGTACCGGGCCGCGAGGCCGATCGAGCGGAGGCAGGAGAGCATCAGGTGCGCGAAGTCCTGGCACACGCCGCGGCGTTTGGCGAAGACCTCGAGCACCGGCGTCGAGACGGTCGTCGCGGCGGGGTCGAACGTGAACTCGGAATGAATGCGGTTCATGAGGGCGCGCACGCCGGTCAGGATCGGGGCCCCGGGCGGGAAGAGGGGCGCGGTCCACGCCGCGAGCTGGCGGTTGTTCCGGACGCGGGTCGACTCGAAGAGGAAGCGCGCGGCCTCGAGATCGGCGGGCTCGGGGCGGCGCCCTGCGCGGTACGTGAGGCGGCTGCGGACGTCGTCCCACGGCGGGGTCGCGGCGTCGTCGGGCGTGAGCCGCGCGGTGACGTCGACCCGCGACTCGGCGCGCACCGAGAGCGAGGCGTGATCCCTCTCGATGATGAACGAGGTCGTCGGGTTGCCGAAGGCGTCGTCGTTCTCCGCGAGGATCTGCGGCTCCGGCGCGATGGTGAGCGTGTGGGCGCGGCACGCCTGCCACGGCATGCTGCGCGGCGACAGATGCAGGATCTGGCGCGAGAGCCCGACGGGGTACTCGTAGGTGTACGTGGTGTCGTGCACGACGACGTAGGTCTTCACGACGGGAGGCGACGAGGAGGGCGGCTTCACGGGCTCACCGAGGGGGTGGGGGCGCCTGCGTGGCTGAAGAACCGTCGCTGGAGCTCATCGGAGAGCCCGAGTGCCGCGCGCTCCGCGCGCAGGAGCAGCCGCGACAGCGCGGCGCACGAGGCCTCGAGCACCTCGCCCGACTCGGGCTCGAACCCCTCGAGAGAGAACGCGCGGAGCGCCTCGATGAGCGACACCACGGCGTCGCTCGACTCGGGCGCGGGCGCCCCGCCGAGCTCCTCGCGGAGCCTCGCGCGCATCTCGGCGAGCTCGCGGAGCTGGAACAGGACCGCGTGCGGGTTGCTCTCGTCCAGCACCACGAGGTGCAGGACCGGGAGCAGCTCGGGGCTCCGGCGGTAGCGCGCGCGGAACGTGACGATGCTGTTCGCGACCTCGAGGAGCCACTCGAGCGACTCGGCGCGCCGGCCCTCGTCGAGCTCGAGGACGTGGGCGATCAAGCCGGCGAAGTGGGCGAGCCGCTCGAGGCGCCGGCCGAGGAGCATGAACTGCCAGCTGTCGTCGCGCGTCATGTCGTCGAGCGCGAAGCCGGCGAGCGAGACGCACGCCAGCATGACCTCGTCGAGCGACTCGAGCGCGGCGCCGAGCTGGGCGTCAGGCCCCGGCATTCGCTTCACGAGCCGGTTCAGGACGTGCCAGTTGTCGGTGGACATGCGCTCGCGCACCTGGCTCGCGGAGGAGTGGAGGCGCGACACGTTCGCCGCGAGGCCCCCGGGGATGGAGGCGTCGACGACCGCGGCGACGAGGTTCGGGGGCGGCGGCTTCGTCTTGGCCGACCTCCCCGGCGCCTCGTACACCTTGAAGACCTTGAGCCTCACGGCGATCTCGGTGAGGGACGCGATCGCTGCGTGTTCGTCGGGGGAGTCGTCGGCGATCCGGACGAGGCCTGCGCGGAGGAGGCGCGCGAGGCCCTCGCAGCGCTCGGCGTAGCGCCCCATCCAGTAGAGGTTCTCGCCGACGCGCGAGGCGATGTCGACCGCGCTCTTCGCGATGTCCTGGACGCCCAGGCGCGGCCGCCGCAGGGGGATGCTGGTGACGGGCTTGTCGGCGAGGATCCAGGTGTCTTTGCTCGTGCCGCCCCACTGCATCGACACCACGTCGCCGTCCTGAGGCGCGACGCGCGTGAGGCCGCCGGGCATCACCATGTAGCCAGTCGGCGTCGCGACGGCGAACACGCGCAGGGTCGTCGCTCGCGGCGCGAGCCGGCCGTCGCCGCTCCACCTCGGCGACTGCGAGAGGTGCACGCGCTCCTGGGCGACGTAGGCGTGCGGCTGCGCGCGGAGCCGCTCGACCATCGCCGCGCGATCGGCCGAGTCGAGCGCGTGCCCGAACGTGGGCTCGAAGCGCATGGACGGGTACGCGGGCTTGATGACGAGGTCGTCGAGGTGCCCGAGCACGTAGTCGAGGGCGGGCTCCTCCCCGCACCACCACGTCGCGATCGAGGGCATCGTCAGCTTCTCACCGAAGAGGCGCTCGCTCACCGCCGGGTAGAAGCCGCCGAACGCGCCGGTCTCCAGGAGCGCCGTGCCGGGCGCGTTCGCGACGACGACGTTCCCCGCGCGGATGGCGTGCAGGAGCCCCGGGACGCCGAGCGCGGAGTCGGCGCGGAGCTCGACGGGGTCGCAGAACTCGTCGTCGAGGCGTCGCAAGATCGCGTGCACCCGGCGGAGGCCGCGGAGGGTCTTCAGGTACACGCGATCGCCGCGGACGATGAGGTCCTGCCCCTCAACGAGGGGGAAGCCGAGGTACCGCGCGAGGAACGAGTGCTCGAAGTACGTCTCGTTGTAGGGGCCCGGCGTGAGGAGGGCGACGAGCGGCGGCTCGCTGCTCGTGGGCGCGAGGCGATAGAGCGAGTCTTGCAGGGCCTTGAAGAAGGGCGCGAGCTGCTCGACGTGAAGATCGCGGAACGCGTCCGGGAACGCGCGCGACAGGGTCATGCGGTTCTGGAGCGCGTACCCGGCGCCCGACGGGCTCCGCGTGCGATCGGAGAGCACCCACCACTTGCCGTTCGGCGAGCGCGCGAGGTCCGCGGCGTAGAGGTGGAGCAGGACCCCGTCGGGCGGCGGGATGTGCTGCATCGGCCAGAGGAAGCTCCGCTGGCCGAACACGAGCGCCGGTGGCAGCAGGCCCTCCGCGAACAGCTTCTGCGGGCCGTAGAGGTCGCGCAGCACGGCGTTGAGGAGCCGCGCGCGCTGCGCGACCGCCGCGGCGATGCCCTCCCACTCGGAGGGTGGCAGGATGAACGGGAGGAGGTCGAGCTCCCACGGCCGGCTCGTGCCCTTCGGGTCGGCGTACACGTTGTAGGTGACGCCGTCCGACACGATCGCGTCCTGGACGAACTCGCTCCGCTGCGCGATCGTCTCGGCCGAGAAGCCCGCGAGGCGAGAGAGGAACGCACGCCAGTGCGGCCTCGGGCTCCCTGCGTCGTCGAGGAGCTCGTTGTAGCGCGATCGGGAGGGCTCGTAGCTCTGGAGGAGAGTCTCGGGGGGCATCAGGTTCGCTCTGCCCGGCTCACTCGGCCCGGCGCAGATCGAGCGTAAGCGGAAACTCGACGCTGACGGGCGCGGTCTTCGGCGTGAAGTCGCCGGGCGTGTGGCCCGTCTCGGAGAACCGCGCGCGGCGCCGCCCCTCGGCCTCGAGGGCGTTGACGGGGCGCGTGTCGTGCGCACGCCCGCCGGGGTGGGCCACGTGGTACTCGCAGCCGCCGAGGCTCCGCCGCGTCCACAGATCGACGAGATCGAACGTCAGCGGCGAGTGCACGGGGATGTGCGGGTGCAAGCACCGGGGCGGCTGCCAGGCGCGGTATCGCACGCCCGCGACGTGCTCACCGTTCTTGCCAATCGCCTGCAGCGGGAGCGCGTATCCGTTGCATGTGACGGCGAAGCGCTCCGGGGGCATGCCGGTCACCCTCACCTCGAGGCGCTCGAGCGACGAGTCGACGTACCGCGCGGTCCCCCCCGGGGTCGCGTCCTCCCCCATCACGTGCCACGGCTCGAGCGCCGCCCGCAGCTCGACGTCCATGCCGCGGACGTTGAACGAGCCATACCGCGGGAAGCGAAACTCGAAGTGCGGCGCGAACCACTCGGCCTCGAACGGATACCCGGCCTCGCGGAGCTCGGCGAGGACGTCCTCGAAGTCTTGCCAGACGAACAGCGGGAGCATGAAGCGGTCGTGCAGGGCCGTGCCCCAGCGCGCGAGGCGCTCGGGCGCGAACGGTCGCCGCCAGAAGCGCGCGACGAGCGCCCGCAGGAGCAGGAGCTGGGTCACGCTCATGCGCGCGTGTGGCGGCATCTCGAAGGCGCGCAGCTCGAGGAGCCCGAGGCGCCCCGCGGTGCCGTCCGGGGAGTAGAGCTTGTCGATGCAGAACTCGGCGCGATGCGTGTTGCCCGTCACGTCGACCAAGAGGTCGCGAAAGAGCCGGTCGGCGAGCCAAGGGGGCGGCGGGTCGCCCGTGGCGTCCCTCACGCGGCGCGTGACCTCGCGGAAGGCGAGCTCGATCTCGAAGACCGCGTCGTTGCGCGCCTCGTCGATGCGGGGCGCCTGCGAGGTGGGCCCGATGAACATCCCGGAGAACAGGTACGAGAGCGAGGGGTGCTGATGGAAATACGCGAGGAGGCTGCGCAGCAGATCGGGGCGCCGCAAGAAGGGCGAGTCGAGGGGCGTCTTCGCGCCGAGGACCACGTGGTTTCCGCCGCCGGTGCCGGCGTGACGCCCGTCGATCATGAACTTCTCGGCGGCGAGCCGCGAGAGGCGCGCGTCCTCGTACAGATCCGCCGTGCGCAGGACGAGCTCGTCCCAGCTCGTGGACGGGTGGATGTTCACCTCGATGACGCCCGGGTCCGGCGTCACGCTGAGGTGCTCGAGGCGCGGGTCGCGCGGCGGCGCGTAGCCCTCGAGCAGCACGGGCACGCCCAGCTCACCCGCGCTCGCCTCGACCGCAGCGACGAGCGCCACGTAGTCGTCGAGCGTGTCGACCGGGGGCATGAAGACGTAGAGGACGCCGCCGCGAGGCTCGGCGCACATCGCCGTGCGCGTGACCCACGTGGCCGACTCGCCCACCTCCGGGGCGCGCTCGACCGTCGGCTTCGGCTTCTCCGCCTTCGCCTCCGCCTGGCGGGCGCCGCGCGCGTCGCGCCCGGGGGGGTCGTCGGTGGTGGCCGTGGGATCCGGCGGCTGCTTCGGCTCGCGATCGGCCGGCGCGATCCAGGGCTGCGCGTCGAGCGGCAGGCGCAGGCCCATCGGCGAGTCGCCGGGGACGAGCCAGCAGTGCTCGCCACGAAAATGCCACGGGCTGGTCTTCCACTCGCGGCTCGCCGGATCGTAGGCGACCGGGAGGACGTGGCCCACCGCGTCGCCGAGGGCGCCGGCGAAGAGGCGCGATAGCCTCGCGCGCTCGAGGGGCTCGTCGAGCCGTGACGCGAGCGGATCGACGTTCACCGGGAGGCGCCGCTCCCGCCACAGGTAATAGTAGACGTCCTCGTACGCGGGGAAGACGCGTCGCGGGTGGAGGCCGAGGCGCGCGGCGACCCCCGCGAGCAGACGCTTGGCGCTGTCGGCGTCGGCGCCGCTCGGGCGCGCCTCGTCCGCGACGAGCGCGGGGTCGCTCCAGAGCGGCTCGCCGTCGCGACGCCAGTAGAGGTTCAACGCCCACCGCGGCAGCGGCTCGCCGGGGTACCACTTGCCTTGGCCGAAGTGCACGAGCCCCTGCGGCGCGTAGCGCGCGCGGAGGCGCGCGTAGAGGTCTCGCGCGAGGGACCGCTTCGTCGGACCGAGCGCCGCGGTGTTCCACTCGGCGGCGTCGAGGTCGTCTTGCGCGATGAAGGTGGGCTCGCCCCCCATCGTGAGGCGCACGTCGCCGCGGACGAGGTCGGCGTCGACTTGGCGCCCGAGCGCGACCACCCTCGCCCACTGCTCCTCGGTGTACGGCTTCGTGACCCGCGGCACCTCGAGCACGCGGGTGACCTTCATCGCGTGCTCGAAGACGGTCTCCGCCGGGTCGACGAGGCCGCTCACGGGCGCCGCGAGCGCGGGCTCCGCGGTGCACGCGAGCGGCAGGTGGCCCTCGCCGGCGAGCAGGCCGGACGTGGGGTCGAGCCCGATCCACCCCGCCCCGGGCAGGTACACCTCGCACCACGCGTGCAGATCCACGAAGTCCTCGGCGGGCCCCGCGGGTCCCTCGAGCGGCTTCGTGTCCGCGGTGAGCTGGATGAGGTAGCCCGAGGCGAAGCGCGCCGCGAACCCCAGCCGCCGGAGGAGCTGCACGAGCAGCCACCCCGAGTCGCGACACGACCCCGACTGGAGCTCGAGCGTCTGGTCGGGCGTCTGGAGCCCCGGCTCGAGTCGCACGCGGTACTCGATGACCGAGTTGAGGCGCTGGTTCAGGCCAACAAGGAAGTCGTTGGTCGAACGACGCGCCCGCGGGATGCTCGCGACGTACGCGTCGAGGAGCGGCGAATCGTCCAGGACGCGCCTATAGGGCGCGAGCTCGCGCTTGAGCGAGGCCTCGTACTCGAACGGGTACTGCTCGGCGTACGGCTCGAGGAAGAAGTCGAAGGGGTTCATCGACGCCATCTCGGCGACGAGATCGACCTCGATGGTGAGCTCCGTCGTCTTCTTCGGGAAGACGAGCCGCGCGATGTAGTTCGACTGGGGATCCTGCTGCCAGTTGAGGAAGTGCTCGGCGGGCATCACCTTCAGCCCGTAGCTGAGGATCCGCGAGCGGCAGTGGGGGGCGGGTCGCAGCCGGACGCTCTGCGGGCCGAGCGCGACCGGGCGTGCGTAGCGGTAGGTCGTCCGGTGGTGCAGCGCGACGTGGATCGTCATGGTTCGTCCGGCACGTTACGCCCTTCCCCCCCCGCGCGGCCAGCCGCGGCCGCGCGCGCTGCTCGTCCGCGGTGGGCTTCGTCACCCTCGAGCGGGTTCGCGGGCGGACCCGGGCCGCCAGAAGAGCGGCACCAGCGCGCCGGTGGCGGTCCACGCGAGGTGAACACCGTGGAGCACGAGCGCGGCGGCCACGGCGTCCGCGGTGCCCATCCCGAGGAGAGGTGCCGCGAGCACGAACCCGCCGTCCGTCGCGCCGAGCTGGAGCGGGATGAGGTCCCCGGCCGAGCTGCCAACGAGGTGGACGGCCTGCCCCAGGAGACCGCCGCGCAGCGCGGCGAGGCCTCGCGTGTCCGCGATGGCCGCGAGCAGCAGACCCACGCCGACCGCCTGCAGCGCACGGGCCACCACGTGAGCCACGAGCGGCCCTCGGGGGAGTCCACGGTGCACTCTGCATGCGTCTCCCATGGCCTCTATCCAGCGGATCAGCGCCTCGGCGCCGGGCCGGGCGAGGAGAACGCGGGCCGCGCGCCCCGCGACCGCGCACGCTCGCCGGCTCCGTGTGAGGACCGTGAGGGACAGCGCGACGCTCCCCACGGCGGCGACGTGGAGCAGCGTGGCCACCGTCAGCGCGGACAGCCCCGTGGCGCCGTACACCGCGACGAGGCACACGGTCGCGACGAGCGCGTTCGCGGCCATCGCCAGCGCGTGGTTGACGCTCGCCACCGCGGCGGCCTTCGACGGGCTCGCGAATCGCGCGAGCGCGGCGGCGACGAAGGCCTCGGCCACGGCGCGGCCGGCGGGGAGCGCGGTCGTCATGGCGGCGCCGATGAGGTGGGCGCGCACGAGGGCGGCCAGCGGAACGCGCGCCTTCGCGCCGAGCGCGGCGTAGAGGCCCCGGGTGGCGCTCAGCTCGAGCGCGATCCTCGCGCCTTCACACGCGAGCACGAGGGGCACGACCGGGCCGGCGCGCCGGACGACCCGGGCCACGTCGCCCAGCCCCGCGAGGCGGATCAGCGCGGCGACCGCGGCGACCCCGAGCGCGAACAGGGCGGCCCTCCCGAGGTGGGCGCGCCACGTGGTGGGGCTCGAGGCGCTCACGGACGTCGTCGGCACCGGGCCGCACGCGGCGTCACGAGCGCGCACGAGCCCCGTCGCGCGGAGCCAGCATGCGCCACCCGAGGCGCACGGTCGTTGCATATGCGGCCGCGGCAAACAGCAGAGAGACCAGCGCGCACGCCGTGGCGGCCCCCACGCTCCGTGGGACCAGGAGCAGGGGCAGCATCGGCGCGAGCGTCGAGGGGAGCCATCGCGGTGAGTCGGACGACTGCCCACCATCGGGGCCGATCGCGTGGTTGCGCGCGATGACGAGACCGCACACGAAGTGGGCGCAGGTGAGGCCGATCGCGCCGCCCACGAGGGGCCCAGGCGCCCCCACGAGCGCATAGCCGAGCAACAGCACGACCACGGCGAAGAGCGGCGCGAGGCCACGGAGCGAGACCCCTTGGCGGTGCGCGCGCACCAGCGGTGGCGCGAGCGCGACCGCGTGAACCCCTACGAGGATCAGCACGAGGATGGCCCCCGGGGTCACTCGCTCGCGCGACAGCCCGAGCCACGCGGGGTCCCCGAGCAGAGAGACGAGGAGCTCGACCACCACGAGGGCGCTCACCCCCTCCGTGGGGCCGATAGCCGGCAGGGTCAACACGCCGGTGCGCGACTGCTCCCAGAATGTCGCCGCGAACGTCAGGGCGCCGAGCGCGCACAGCGCGCCCATCCAGAGCGCGTCGAGGTGGAGCAGCAGCCCGGTCGACACGAGGACGGAGGTGGAGGTGAGCCCGTCGAGCCCGTGGTCGAGCAGCTCGCCGCGGGGGCTGCTCTGCCCCGTGCGTCGGGCGTGCGCGCCGTCGACGTTGTCGAGCGTGAGGCTCACGAAGATGCACAGCGCGGCCGCCGCGTAGAGTCGGTGCGGCCCGCGACTCGCGACGAGCGCGAACGCGACCGAGAGCCCCCCGAAGACCTGCGCGGCGACCGTGAGCGTGTTGGGGGTGATCCCCCGCGGAATGTGCGTGACGAGCCGGTCCCAGAGCACGCGCTTGTAGAGGCCGAGCAAGACCGAGCGGTCCGTGACCGCATACGGGACCGCGCGAGTCGCGCTCACCGCGATCGTCACGCCGACACCCGCCCGCCGACGCCGAGGTCGACGCGCTCCCCGAGGGCGAGGCGCGCGCGCAGCCGGTCGAGCGGCTCATTCCACAGGTCCTCCCAGCGCACAGCGAGGAGAAACTGCGCGGCCCTTCCGCGGCGGTACGCGCGATAGGCCTCCAAGGGGAGGGCCGGGTACACGCGCGCCCACTGGAGCGCGCCGACCACCGCGGCGAGCCGTGGCGCCGGCGTCCCGAGCTGTCCGTGGGTGAAGGCTTGGAGCAGAATCTCCCCGCGTACGTCCGGCGCGTATCCCGTGAGGACATGCCAGACGTCGTGGCACTGACGGAACCGCTGCGCGAAGTAGGCGATCGCGAGCGGCAGGCCGGGAGGCGCCCGAAAGATGTCCATGTCGAGCGCGCCATCGCGCAGGTGGGTGGCGTACGCGTGGCCGAGCGTGCCCTGAGCGCACCGGCCGAGGGCGTCGAGGTCCAGGGTGCTCGAGTCGAGCGCCGGCATGTCCCGCAAGAGCTCGAGCCCACCGGGCTCCGAGAGAAAGCGGGTGAGCGCGGCGGGGATGTGGTCGCGATCGAGCGCCACGGCGAGCACGAAGATCTTCTGCGTGTCGTTCGGATCGCGCATGAGGCACCGCAGCGCGCCGAGGGCGACGCGCGCGCGTTCGACGCGCGTGCCGTGCAGGATCGCGTGGACCGCGTCCCGCTCGTCGGGGCCGTCGTGAGCAGGCGCAGACCGTCGGCGGCGCGCGGCGCCCGTGGCGTGTAGATCAGGCATCCTGAGGACCTCCCAGTGTGGGCATCGGGTGGGCATCACGTGGTCCGTGACGAGGCGCGCGCCGTGACGCGCGTGGGGCGTGGGCGACCGAGCCGTCGGTGAGGCGATCGATCGCGCGCAGGAGCCGCCCGTGGCTCGCTTGGAGCAGGTGACCGCCGGGGAAGAGCTCGAGCGCACCGCCGAAATGGCGTGCAAGTTCCATGGCATGCGACGGCGGAGCGATGCGATCTCCGAGCGCGCCGAGCACGACGACGCGGCCGCGCGGGAGCAGCGACGGTCGCGTGAGCGGGCTCGTGGAGAGGTCCGCGAGCGCCGCTGCGGGGAGCGTCCGTTCCATCTGCGCCCGGGAGGCCGTGTCGGGCACGTGCCCCATCGCGAACGCGGTCAGATCGGAGAGGGGCACGACCGGGATGGCGAACGAGAGCTCCGCCTCCGCCGTCGCGAGCAGCGCGACCAGGAACCCACCGAGGCTCACCCCCGCCGCCCCCACGACCGAGCGGCGCGCTCGGAAGAACTTGAGCAGCCCGCGCAGCTCGCGGATCGCCTGCCGCGTCGTGCGCGCGGTCGCGTGCACGTCCCGGCTCGGGTACGCGTGAGCCCCGTCGCGCGGCGCGCGGACGCCGTGACCCGGCAGGGTGACGAGCGCCACGTCGTGTCCGCGGCGGAAGAGCCGTCGCAGGGGCCAGAGCCATCGCTCGACCCGGTAGTCGCCACCGAGGTACCCGTGGACCAGCAGCACAGCGGAGCTCGCGGGGACGCGATGGAGGAAGAGCCGCGCCGCGGCCATGTCTCGAGGGCACGCGATCCGCGTCGACGGATCGGTCCAGCGCGCGTCCCACACTTCGTCGGCGAGCCCTGCCGTCGCGACGCGCTGGAGCTCCGGCGTTGGGAGCGGCGGGGCGAGGAAGCCCTCGGGGTCCAGCCGCCGTGGCTCTTCGCCACTGGAGCTTGCGTCCGCGAGCACCCGGGCCTCGGCGCGCGCGGCGGCGCGGAGGAGGCTAGGCCGGATGAGGGCCCGCGCGGCGAGCGCGTCGACGCCGCCTGCGCATCGGTGGAACACGCGCGCGGCGCGTGCCTCGAGCCCGTCTCGCCACCCGCGCGCGCGGCTCATCACGCGACCTCCCGCCGGATCCGCGCGAAGCGATCGCGCAGGCGCCACGCGATGCGCGTCGCGGCGGCCATGATGGGGACCTGCGCGTTGACGCCGAGAGAGCTCCGAAACGTGCTGCCATCGGCCACGTAGAGGTTCTCGACCTCGTAGGTCTCGCCGGCCTCGTCCACGACGTCGAGCGTGGGGGACAGGCCCATCCTCGCCGTGCAGAGCGGGTGAAACGAGATCGACTCGAAGCGCGCGGCAGCGGGCGGCCTCGCAGCGATCTCGCGGAGTCTCGCGATGTCTCGTATCGGCGCTTCACCGCGCAGCGGGACCATCACCTCGTCGGCGCCGCCGGCGAGCGCCATCTCGGCGACCGTGCAGAACGCCTTCACGAACGCCAACTTGTCCTCGGGGGCCATGCGGTAGGTCACGAGGGGCTCACGCCCGAGGCCGCGTCGAACGGAGCCGCGCCCCTCGTCGCGCAGGAGCCCCGCGAAAAGCGCCGCGCTCGAGACCTGCTCGACGTACGACAGGTGGCGCCTGCCCACGCCGGGCATGCGGCTCGCGATCAGGCTCGGGTCGGCGAACATCCCCAAGAGGAGGACGCCATCGCTCGCGAGGTGGTCCGAGTAGACGCTCTGGAGCGCGCCCTTCCAGCCCTCCACGCGCGACGGGGCGATCGCTCCGACCGCGAACCCTGGATGGAGCGTCAGGTTCTCGCCGAGGGCCCTCGAGCGCCGACCGAGGCCCGAAGCCCGGAGGAGCAGGGGCGTGTGGAGCGCGCCGGCCGCGACGACGACCGCCTTCGCGTGGACCGTGAACGAGCCGCGAGGCTCGCCTCGACGTCCCCCGAGCACGCGGCCCGTGACACCGACGGCGCGCCGCCCCCGCGTGAGCACGCGCTCCACGAGGCAGTCGGAGTAGACGACGGCGCCGTTCGCGCGCGCCTTGCGGAGGTAGGTCACGTCCACGGACTTCTTCGCGCCGGTCGGGCAGCCCGTGGTGCAGCGTCCCTCGCCCGAGCAGCGCTCGACGTTCCGCCGCAGCGGTGAGATCCCGATCCCGAGGCGCTCGGCCCCGGACACGAACAGGGCGGTGGAGCCCGAGCGGAGGTCGGCGGGCGTCTCGGTCACGCTGACCTCGCGCTCGACGTGCTCGAAGAGGGGCTCCATCTTTCTCGGCGACAGCTCCGTGAGCCCCGCTTCGCACCACTCGTCGAGGACGAGGTCCGGGATGCGAAAGCAGACGCCGCCCGTGAGCACCGAGCCGCCGCCCACGACGCGCCCGGTGACGAGCTGAACCGTCGGCGAGTCTCCGAGCCCGAGCGCCATCGTCGCGCCGGCCCCGCGGTACATTCGGCGCGCGCTCTCGGCGAACGTGAAGCGGCTGTAGTCCTCGGGGGCGTAGTAGCCACCCTCTTCGAGCACACACACCGGGAGGCCCGCCTCCGCGAGCTCCTTCGCCACCACGGCGCCGCCCGCGCCGGAGCCCACGACGCAGACGTCGAACGAGCACTCGAATCCACCGGGGAGCTCGCGCCCGACGACGATCACGACGCCCTCCTTCCGTGAGTCCGCGCTTCGCGAGGAGGCCGGAGCGCGTCGGGCGCGTCAGGCTGGCGAGCCTGCGCTTGCGCTCGCCGCACGAGTCGGGTGATGGGCGCGGGGACACGTGTTCGCTCGGCCCCGCGCGCGCCCCCGAAGTGCGCCATCCCGAGCACCGACTTCCACACGTCGAGCGCGAGCGACGACTTCGCGTCCAGGGACGCGAGGTAGCGCACGCGCTCCCGCGGGGAGAGCTTGCTCAGGGCGCGAGGCCCGTGCCCGAAGCGCACGGGCGAGACCTCCAGCGCGGCGAGCAACCCGCGGAGCAGCGCGCGGGTCGCGCCGCTCGTCGCGCCGAGCCAGCGCCCGACGTCGTCGGCGAGGGCGGTGAACCCGAGCTCGTGCGCGTGGGTCGCTTCTCCTTCAGGGTCGTAGAGCGCCCCCGCGAGCGCCAACACGACGCGACGCTCGCACCGCGCGAGCGTGTGCGCCTCCCAGTCGCGGATCACGCTGCCCTCCCCAGGTACGAGGGCGAGGGCGAACGCGAGGCGCGGGCGCTCGTGAGCACGTCGGCGGCGGTGGCAGGAGAGTGACCCATGCGTGAAGCCAGAGCACGGGCCGTGCCCGCGGCCGTCCAAGCCCCCGAAGGCGCCGAACACTGCGAAATCTGAGCATTCACACTCATCCAGAGAGCAACTGATTCAACCAGTGTGAATGACGGTTCGCGGACCGCCCCCGCGCGCCTGGCCACGCGCCCGCACCACCCGAGCACGCCTCGGGCTACGCGC
>CAZHGG010000020.1:17412-20135 GCA_964531755.1 uncultured Polyangiaceae bacterium | reverse complement strand
GGCTTCACGCTCGTCGAGCTGATGGTCGTCGTGGCCATCATCGCCATCCTGGCGTCGATCGCCATCCCGAGCATGATCGGCGGCAACCAAGACCTGAAGGTCTACCAGACCGCCCAGCGCGTGGCTGAGCTCGTGCAGCTCGGGCGCACGCGCGCCGTCTCCACCGGGTCGGCCCACGTGGTGGTCATCTCGCGAGACTCCGCGGGCGGCATCGGCCCGCTGCCCGGCAAGTTCGTCGTGCAAGGCGGGGAGCGCACCATCGGCGTCACGCCGCGGGTGCCCGTCAACACGTGCCGGGTGCCGGGCACGTTCGGGGTGAACATCCCCAACCCGGCGACCCCCTCCATCGTCAGCGCGCCCTTCACGAGCCCCATCGTCGACTCGTTCGTGCTCGGCAACGACCGCCGCCTCATCGACCAGAACATCCAGCTGGCGGCCATCACCGATCCGCCCGCGGGCTCGGGCATCACGAACGAGATGTGGCTGTGCTTCACGCCCACGGGTCGAGGCTACGCGGCCTCGTCGTCCGCCGGGCTCACGGGGGCCGTGCCGCTGCTCGCGCCGGTCCTCATCGACATCGCGCGCTTCGACGGCGCCGTCCGGCAGGGCCTCACCCGCAGCGTGGTGGTCACGCCGGGCAGCGCCCCGCGCATCTTCTCGAGGCAGCTATGATCCGCCACCGGTCACGCTCGTCACGCTCGCCACGCTCGGCGCGCGCCCGCGCGGGCTACACGGCCGTGGAGGTGCTCATCGCGCTCACGCTGTTCGCGGTCGGCACGGCGGGCGTGCTGAGCCTCCAGCGGGCCTCCATCGTCGGCTCCGCCGACGCTCGGCGGAGCGACGTGGCCTCGGCCATCGCCTCCGAGTGGCTCGAGCGCCTGCGGCAGGACTCGCTCGCGTGGAACCTGCCGAACGCCGCGAACCCCGGCGCCCCCTCGAACCACGGCACCGCCACGAAGTACCTGGGCGTCGTGGTCACCGGCCCCACCGGCACCTCCGACGCGGGGGCCGCCTCCCCGTGGATCACGCCCGCCGTGCCCGGCACCCAGGCCGACAACGATCGGCTCGGGTCGCCCTCGTACGACATCGTCGGCCGCCCCCTGATCGCCGCGGACGTGCCCAACTTCGGCCTCTACTGCATGCAGTACCGCCTGCAGTGGGTCGCCTTCGACAACAGCGGCCCCATCGTCATCGGCGCCATGATGCGCGCCGAGGTGCGGGTGCTCTACCTCACGAGCGGCGATCGCCTGCCCTGCGCCGCGCTCGTGGGCGATCCGCCGGTGCCCGCCGGCTTCCCGGCCGGCTACAAGTCAATCAACATGACCACCACGCTGAGGCAGAACCCGTGAGGCCGCGCGCTCGCCAGGTTGGACGCGCAGGTCGCGCAGGTCGCCGGGGCTTCACGCTCGTCGAGCTGCTGGTCTCGCTCGTCGCGGGCCTCATCATCGGCTTGGCCGTCGTGACGCTCTCGAAGAGCGTCGCGCAGCAGTTCCACGAGGAGTCCCGCGCGAACGCGGCCCAAGCGAGCGCGCGCTTGGCTTCGCTGCGCCTCCGCGCCGACATCTCCCGCGCGGGGCTCATGAGCACCGGGAACATCGTCCGCGACCCCAAGGTGGCGCACGTCCCCGGCGGCAACGGCGCGAAGGGCATCCCCGGGCTCCAGCAGCTGAGCGGCGTCCGCGTGTTCACCGGCGGGAGCCTCGTCCCGCCCGCGCAGGCGAACACCCTCACGCTCTCGGTGGCGCTGCCCTCGATCAACGCGGGGTGCGCCGCGCAGACCCCCGCGCTCGCGCCCGACTCGTTCGCCGTGTGGGGCAACATGACGAGCGGCGACGAGTACTTCGGCAGCCTCGACACCGCGCCCAGCGCGTGCGGCGGCAAGCGAATCGTGCTGAACCAGGACGATCCCTCGCTGCTCCGTATCCTCCGCGACCCCAACGGCGTGGCCGTACCCGCGGCGCAGGCCCAAGCGGCGCTCACGCAGATCTTCGCGCCCATCGCCAACCAGTCGTTCTTCGCGCGCATCACCGACACGAAGGGCTACTACCACTACGCCCCCACGTGCCCGGTGCCGGTCATCTACAACGGCGTCACGGCCCTGATCGAGCTCGCGGGCGTGAACGCCACGCTCACCTCGCTGCAGACCAACGCGCAGGGCGGGGTCGACGGCTTCGAGACCATCGCCATCTCGCCCCTCCAGGGCGTGTACTGGTTCATCGGGCGCCGCGCCAACGCGAACCTGGAGAACGTCGGGTCGACCGCTGAGTCCACGCAAAAATACGACCTGTTCCGCGCCTGGGTGACCTCGGGCGGCGTGGCGCTCGTGAACGAGGCCGAGGTCGTGAGCGAGTACGCCGTCGACCTGAAGATCGGCCTCACGGTGGACGACCCCTCCGTGGCCGACACGTCGGTGAACAAGTCGCTCGTGCTGCCGTTCACCGCGCCCGTCGCGACCAAGGCCCCTTGGGCCAACCGCGATCTCACCGCGGTGGTGCCCCTCATCCCGAACCGCGGCTCGCAGGGCCCGCACCGCATCCGGTCGCTCCGCTACCGGCTCTCGACGCGCGCCGCGCAGACCGATCGCGACGACCCGTTCGTCGTCGCCGGCAGCGACTACATGTACCGCTACCGGATCGACAACCGGTACGCCCGCGTGCGCGTCATGACCGGCGAGGTCGCCCTCGTGAACCAAGCAAGGATGTCCTACTGATGACCGCCTCGCC
>CAZHGG010000020.1:0-17312 GCA_964531755.1 uncultured Polyangiaceae bacterium | reverse complement strand
GGCGAGGTCGCCCTCGTGAACCAAGCAAGGATGTCCTACTGATGACCGCCTCGCCCACGCCGCCGCCCACGCCGCCATCCGCGCCGACGCCCGCGTCGACCGCGGCGCGCGCTGCTCGCGTCGCCCGGCTCGCCGCCCGGCGCGGGCGACGCGGCGCCGTGGTGTTCATCGGCGCCATGACGCTCGCGCTGCTCGCCCTCATGGGCGTGTACGCCATCTCGAGCTCGGCCACCGAGGTGCGCTCGGCCGGCTACGTACGCCAGGCGACGCAGGCGCACTACCTTTCGGAGTACGCGCTCGGCGCCGTGGTGAACCACGTGACGTCGCAGAACGCCGACTACATGGTCAACACGCTGCTGCTCGCGAAGACCACGCCGACCACCGACTGCGTGTCGGTGCCCACCTACCTCACGGCGTCCCCCATCGCCCGCGCGTGCATGCGCTTCAGCCAGACCGAGTTCGAGAACACCTGGCAGGGGCGGCCCCTGCTGACCGAGTACAGCCTCGGCCAGCGCGGCAACACCACCATGCAGGGCACCGTGTTCGCGGAGCTCACCAACCCCACGCTCACGCAGCCGCCGCCCGGCTTCGACCAGGCGCTGGGGCTCAGCTTCGCGCGGGTCACGATCACGACCGGCGGCTCGGTACAGGCCGGCGGCTTCGACCCCACGCGGCTCGAGAACCGCACGCTCGAGATGGGCCGCGCGCGCATCATCGTGGGCCCGGTCAAGAGCCGCTAGGCGCGGGCGGACAACAAGAAGAACGTGAGCAATACCGAGATGATGCGAAGAATGGGCGGAAACTTGGAGGAAGCTATGGCCACTCGAACCACCTCGGCTGCGTCGTCTCGCTCGGGCGCCCGCGCGGCGCGCCGCGGCCTCGCGCGCGTCGGCTGCACCGGCGGCGTCCTCGCCCTGCTCATGGCCTCCGGGACGGCGCTCGCGCAGGGCAACGGCGCGTTCAGCAACGCGCCCCCGAACGTGCTCCTGCTGGTCGACACGTCGGGCTCGATGGAGCGCATGCCGAACGGCACGATGCCGGTCTGCACGCCGGGCGTCGCGGGCCAGGAGCCGAACCGCTGGGGCCAGCTCGTCCAAGGGCTCACCGGGTCGATCCAGCCGTTCTACAGCTGCGGCCGGATGATGCGCGACGGCACGCCCGCTTCCGGGAGCGACCAGACCCGCCAGAGCTTCCTCGACACCTACTGGCTGAGCAGCCTCGTCGGCGTCACCTCCCCGGAGTCGCGGTACGACGACGGGTACCACCTGCCGCACCATCGCCCCGTCTCGGGCGACGCCGCCGACGCGGACGGTACGTGCGCGTACTTCCCCGATCACCGCGACGGCTCGCTCCCGGCGCTGAGCACCTACAACCCCGACCGCATCGCGACCTACCCGTGGGTGCCGGGCACGTACGGCTTCCCCAACGGGTCGGCGGACAAGTGCACGTTCTCGCAGGGCGACGACGGCCAGCTCGACGCCGCGGGCACCTTCGCGCGCTTCGGCCTGATGACCTTCGACAGCGATCCGAGCCCCGGCACGGGCCGCTTCCTGGGCGGCGTGCTCCCGCCCACGGTGCCGGCGAACCTGAACGTCGGCGGGCAGTGGTCGTTCTTGTATTCGAACCGCAACGCCGCCGCGGACCTGCTCGGCTTCTCGAGCACGCTGAACAACCCCACGTTCCCGCTCACCGGGCTCATCCCCGGGTGCACCACGCCCATCAACATGGCCGTCGGCGCGCGCAACGAGTACGCGCCGCCGTGGGAGGGGCCGCTGATCGGCTTCCCTAACCCGACGTCCTCGCTGGACGCGCTCCAGACCCACAACGACGGCATCCAGAAGGCGATCCTCGCGGTGCGCCCCTACGGCGGCACCCCGATCGCCGGCATGATGGCGAGCGCCTACGACTACATGCTCCGCCGCTCCGACGGGCCGAAGACCGATCCGTTCGTCACCGGCGGCTGCCGCGACCAGTTCGTGATCCTGCTCACCGACGGCGGCCCCAACCTCGACCTCCGCAACCTCGGCTCCGCCGCGTCGTGCGGCAACTCGGACGAGGGCACCACGCCGGCCGCGCTCAACCCGTACTGCCCGTTCTTCTTGCCGAGCCGGACCGCCACGCGCCTGCGCAGCGACGTGACCGGGTCGATGAAGCCCATCGAGACCTTCGTGGTGGGCTTCTCGGTCGGCGGCGACTCGCCCCCGACCGCCGCGGCGAACGACGGCTTCCCAGCCCCGGTCGCGTCGCGCACGTGCTCGGAGTGGGCCCAGCTCGCGGGCAACTCCACCACCCTGCGCGCGCAGTGCGTCGCCCAGGGCCCCGCGTTGACGCCGCCGGGGCCGCCCTTCGGGTCCACGGCGCGCGCCTGCTGCGAGCTGAACGACATCGCCCTCAAGGGCGATCCGGCCGGCACCCGCGGCGCGTTCTTCGCGGAGAACCAGTCGGACCTCGCGAACGTCTTCGCGGGCATCCTCGGCCGCATCGCGCGGGGCGCGAGCACGCGCGCCGTCCCCGCCTACTCGAGCCCGGTGACCTACACGGTGGCCGGCCCCGCGACGGTGACGCAGAGCTCCACGGTGGTGGCCTCGTTCAACGCGGACCCGGCGAGCACGTCGACGAACCAGACCTCGTCGGCCAACATCTGGGCGGGCAACCTCACCCGCCAGCGCTCCGTCTGCCAGGGCGGCGCCACGGTCGAGCAGCCGGCGACGGGCCAAGGCGACAACTTCGAGAAGGAGATGCAGGACAACGTCACGTCCGGCACCCCCACGAAGCAGCGGTACTTCTTCACGGCCATCCCCACACAGGTGGGCGGCGCCGTCGATGGCGACGAGACCCTGCGCCCGTACCTGCCGAGCGCCCCCGACGGCGTGACCGCGTACGGCGCCGCCGAGACCCTGCTCACGCGCGCCTCGATCGCCGACTCGACCACGTTCCGCAACGCGCTGAACGGCGCCTCGAACAAAGACGTCGAGGACATGTTCAACGTGAAGAAGGACTCGTGCCGCGAGGTGTCGGTCAAGGGCAAGAAGAAGAAGCTCCCGAAGATGGAGAGCGTCGACTGCGCCCGCGTCGTGTGGGGCTTCGCGACGGCGGCGCGACCGGTCGATTTCGGCGCGACGGAGGGCGACTTCGCGGTGCGCTGCCCGTTCGGCGGCGGCCCCGGCCAGAGCAACAACCCGGCCGACTGCAAGCCGCTCGGCGCGATCATCCACTCCTCGCCCACCATCGTCAGCGCCCCCTCGTCGCTGCTGCGTGACGAGGGCTACCGCAAGTTCGTGGAGCTCTTCAAAGACCGCCGGCAGACCCTCTACACGGCGACGACCGACGGCCTCCTCCACGCGTTCGACGTGAACTACCCGCTGAACGCCACCAACAACGGCATCGAGCTCTGGGCCTTCCTCCCGCCGGCGGCCATCGGCCAGCTCTTCTCGAACTACCCCGGCGGTCAGCGCACGCTGCTCGACGGCACGCCGGTCGTGAAGGACGTCGTCTTCAACCGGACGAAGCTCGAGGTGGGCTCGGACGCCCCGTGGCACACCGCGCTCGTCGCGGGGCTCGGGAGGGACGGCTACTTCGCCCTGGACGTCACCGCCGACGGCCAGATCCCGAACGCGGGCGCCTACCAGCGCGTCACGAACGGCAGCCTCGCCACCCTGCAGAGCGTCCTCCGGCCGGCCCCGCCGAGCAAGCCGGTCGGGCCGCACTTCCTCTGGCAGCTCTCGTCGACGCAAGCGAACAACGGCGCGGAGAATGGCAAGAAGAAGGGCCACAAGAACAAGAAGGGCGACGACCTCTACGCCATCTTCGGCGACAAGACCGGCACGCCGGCGATCACGACCGTCCTCATCGGCACCACCGAGGTGGGCGTCGCGATCCTCCCGGGCGGCATCGACACCACGTTCCCTTCGAACCCGCCGTCGTGCCCGCGCCGCACGAGCCCGCTCTACAACTTCCCGATCGCCAAGGACCAGGTGATGAACCCGCGCACCACCGTGCGGGGGTGGGCGAGCAACTGCAGCGAGACCGTCGCGGGCCGCAGCGTCACCGTCGTGCGTCTGGACACGGGCGAAATCATCAAGCATTTCGCGCGAAACCTGGCCGGCGACAAAGACGTGCCGAAGCGCATGATCGACAAGCCCGTGGTCATCAACAGCCCGTTCGACGCGCCCATCACCGGCACGCCGGTGGTGTTCCCCTCCGATGTGGGCAGCATCGCGCAGAAGGTCTTCGTGGGCGACGCCGACGGCACGCTCTACCGCATCGACCTCTCCGACCCGAACCCGAACAACTGGCACGCCGAGCTCTTCCTCGACACGCGCGGCGTCGCGTTCTCGGCGGCCGACTTCGTGGGTGACAAGCCCATCGTGGTGCCCCCGGTCGTGTCGCTCAGCGAGACCGGCAACCTGGTGATCGGCGTCGCGAACGGCGATCAGGAGGACTTCGGCACCAAGCCCGCGAACGACAGCAACATGCTCTGGTCGGTGACCGAGATCCCCAGCACCGTCGCCGGGCAGCCGTCGCGCCCGAGCCTGAACTGGTACATGAAGCTGACGAACGGCGAGCGCGTGACCGGCCCCATGGCCGTGTTCGACAAGACGTTCTACTTCTCGACCTACAAGGTGGGCCTCGCCGGCACGGCGTGCACCGTCGGCACCGCGAACCTCTACGGGCGCGACTACGTCACGCCGCAGAACGCCGCGAACCTGTCGCTCGGCGGGCAGTACCGCTCGCCCGCGGCGTCGGCGTTCACCGTCGTCGGGCCGGAGCTCATCCCGGGCGTCTCGATCCGCGCGAGCCAGGCGTGCGCGGTCGACCAGCCGAGCAACGACTACTTCGGCGGCACCCGCATCGGCGCGAAGCTCACGACGCCCACGTCGTACTCGCTCGTCGCGAACATCGCCGCGCCGAGCGGCGCGGCCGGACTGCCGGTCAAGCAGGTCACCAAGGCGCTGGCCCTGCCGCGGACGCGCACGGTGGTCGACGCGTGGGCCTCGATCGTGGAATGAGCGACGCGAGCCCCCGCGCCCCTGCGCTCCCCGCCCCGCGCCTCCTCGCGCACCGCGCCACGCTCACGCTCGCCTGGGCGACGTGCCTGGGCGCGCTCGTGGGGTGTGGAAAGAGCGAGCCGCCGCCGCCCGTGACCACGGCGACGGCGCCCGCGCCCAAACCGGTCGACCACCTCGCGCCCGGCGAGCTCATCGACGGCGAGGCCCGCGCGTTTGGGCTCCCGCTTCCGCGGGGGCTCTCCATCGTCAGCCGGATCTCCGGGCAGGTCACGGGCGAGACCGAGGCCCCGCCGGAGCACGTCTCGAACTACTTCCGCGCTCGCGTCGGGGGCGGCAAGATCACGGTGGGCACGACCTCCACGATGTTCGCGCGCGTCCGCGCGAAGGCCGATCCCGCGAAGGAGCTCGACATTCGCGTGGAGCAGACCCGGAACGGCTCGCGCGTCGACATCGTGGACGTGACCCGCCCCGCGGGGCCCGTGCCCACGAGCGCGGCCGCGGCGCTGAAGGAGGTCGGGCTCGACCCGGCCGGCCGCCCCGCGAAGCAGATGGAGTAGCGCGAAGCGTGTAGTTTGCACGCATTGGAGCGGGCCTTGCCATCCCGGCGGCGCCGTGGCATCGCTGGCCGATGGCACGCTCGTCTTCTCTCGCCGCGCTCGCCGCGCTCGCCGCGCTGGTCTCGCTGGCCGGCGGCTGCGGTGGCCCGGGCGAGGTGGCGCCCGCGGCGTGCGGGGAGGCGCGCGATCTGGTCTGCGCGATGAGCGACTACGCCTCGACGGGCATCGCCACCGTGCGCATCGCCGACGGCGCGAGCGAGAGCCGGTTCGGCGTGGACCTCGGGAAGGATCCGGCGCTCGCGCAGTCGGGCGGGCGGCTGTTCCTGCTCGCGCGTGATCAGGATCTCGTCTTCGAGCTCGACCCCACGTGCGGCGCGCCGATCCGCAAGACGAGCGTGCACGACGACGACGCGAAGGCGACGCAGAACCCCCAAGACGTCGCCGTCGACGCGCGCGGCGCGCTGTGGATCCCCCGCTTCAACGACGGCAGCCTGCTCGTGGTCCCGCGCGAGGGGCCCCGCGCGGTGCTCTCGCTCGCCGCGTACGACGAGGATGGCTCGCCGCAGCCCTCCTCGGCGACCACGCTGACGACCTCGCGAGGCGAGCGGGTGTTCGTCGCCCTCGAGCGCCTCGACCGCGATCTCGTCTCGCGCCGCCCCTCGGCCATGCTCGAGATCGACCCCGTGAGCCGCGCGGTGATCGCCTCCCACCCGCTCGTGGGGCGGAACCCGTTCGGCCTCGCCGTGGCGCACGAAGGCGCCCTGTGGCTCGCGACCGCCGGCTCGTTCGAGCGCGCCGACGAGCCCGAGGCCGGCGTCGCCCGGTTCGACCCCGAGACCGGCCAGAGCCGCCTCGTGGTGCAGGAGGCGAGCCTCGGCGGCAGCGTCGTGCAGGTCGCCCTCCGCGGGTCGTGCGGCGCGGCGATCGTGGCGAGCGCCACGCGCGACGTGAACGCCACCTCGCTCGTCACCTTCGACGCGGCGCGCGGGGTCGTGGTGCAGCCGGCCTCGGCCGCCGCGCTCTCCACGCCGGGCTTCGATCTCCAGGGCCTCACGTTCGTGGGCGACGCGCTCTTCGTCGGCGACCGGCGGCCGAGCGCCGGCGGCGGCGGGCACCCGCTGCACGCGTTCGTGATGGATGCATCTTGCACGCTCTCGGCGAGCGCGGGGCCCCGCGTGTCCGTCCCGCAGCGACCGGTCGCGCTGCGCGCCGTCCGGCAGGCCACGCGCTGACGGCGCGATAAGTGGCGCGGTGTCGCGCTTCCCTGGTAGTGCGAGCCCATGGCCGACGAGCAACCCACCCTCGCGCCCGGCGAGCCCGCGGCGACCCCGGCGGCGCCGCGCGACGCGGCCGCGACCGAGGGCGTCGAGGAGGCGCGCAAGGCCGGGCGCGGCGGGGTGTTCGTGCTCGCCGCGAAGGTGTTCTTCCAGCTCGTGGGCTTCGCCCAGCAGGCGCTGCTCCCGCAGGCCATCGGCCTCGCCGGCTACGGCGGCTTCTCGCGCGTGTTCGCGCCGGTCAGCGTCGTGAGCAACGTGATCGTCTTCGGCTTCACGCAGGGCGTGAGCCGCACGGTGGCGGGCGCCGGCGAGAAGGAGCGCGAGGCGTTCCGCGCGGCGTACCGCGTCCACCTCGCGCTCGGCCTGGCGATGGCGCTCGCGTTCCTGGCCCTCTCGCCCGCGATCGCGTGGTTCCAGCACGCCCCCCACATCACGCGGCCGCTCATGGTGATGTCGGCGCTGCTGCTCGCGTACGGCGCGTACGCGCCGCTCATCGGCTACCTGAACGGCAAGGGGCAGTTCGGTCGCCAGGCGTCGCTCGACATGATCGCCGCCACGCTGCGCACGACCGGCCTCGTGGGCCTCGGGTACGTGTTCCGCAAGCAGTGGGACGACGGCGTGCTCGGCAGCGCCGTGGGCGCCGTCGCGGCCGCGGGCGTGGTCCTGCTCCTCGCCCTGTCGATGACCGGCACCGGCGCGCGCGCGACCCCAGCCGCCGCCGAGGACCCGCGCGTGCCCCGCGCGCTGCCGTACTTCATCGGCCTCGCCCCGGTGATGCTCGCGCAGCTCTTCACGAGCGGGCTCATGCAGGCCGACATCACGGTGCTCGGGCACTTCGTCTCGGCGGCCGCGCCCACCGACGCCGCCGCGCCGCAGAAGCTCGCCGACGAGTGGGTGGGGGTCTACCGCGCGTGCCAGCTCTTCGCCTTCCTGCCGTACCAGCTGCTCTTCAGCGTCACGCAGGTGCTCTTCCCCATGTTGGCGAAGGCCGCCAAGGAGGGCGACAAGGAGGCCGTGCCGCGCCTCGTGGCGCGCGGCGCGCGGCTCGGCGTGCTCGTGACGGGCCTCTTCGCGTCGGTCGTGGTCACGCTGCCGGCGTCTTTGCTCGGCTTCGTGTACGGGCCGGACGTGTCGGCGCGCGGCGCCTCCACCCTGCGGGTGCTCGGGCTCGGCCAGGCGTCGTTCGCGATCTTCGGCCTCGCCACCACGGTGCTCGTCAGCCTGAGCCGCGAGCGCACCGCGATGCGCCTCACCGCGCTCGCCCTCGCGGCGAACTTCGCCTTCGGGTGGCTGCTGGTCGGCCGGGCGGCGTTCGGCGGCCCGCAGCTCGTCGCCGCCGCCACAGCGACCACGCTTTCCATCGTCGCTGCGCTGGGTTACGCGACCTACACCCTCCGCCGAGAGGCCGGCGCGTTCGTGCCCCCGAAGACCGCCGTGCGCGTCGGCGGGCTGCTCCTCGGGCTGACGGCGGCCGGCCAGCTCGTGCCGCGGCTGTCGAAGGCCCTGACGGTGCCCGCGTGTCTGGGCGTCGTGGCCACGTACGTGCTCGCGCTCGTGCTCACCGGCGAGCTCGGCCGGGACGACCTCGCGGTGGTGCGAGGGGTCGTGGCGCGACGACGCAAATCGACGTGATCCCGGGTCAGCGGTCGTCGAGCTTGCCGTCCATCATGTCGAGGCGGCGCTTCGCCTCCTGGAACTGCTCCATCGTCAGCACCTCGCGCTCGACCATCACCGTGAGCAGCGTGCGCGCGAAGAGCGCGAGCGCGTCCACGTCGCGCTGGAGCGCCGCCACGCGCGCGTCTGCGCCGACCTGCGCCCCGGGCGGCGGGCCGCCGGGAGGTCCGGGCGCGTAGGCCCCGGGCGCCGCGCCCCCACCGTACGCGCCCATGTCGCCGCCAGCGGCGTACGGTGACGCGTAGCCGGTGCCCGGCGGTGGGAGCGCATCCAGGCCGAGCGCCATGCCCTGCGGCGTCGACTGGAGCGCCTGGCCTTGCATGCCTTGCATGCCCGGCTGCATGCCCGGCTGCGTGCCCGCCGCCATCGCGCCCACGCCGCTGAGGAGCGCGCCGCCGAGCGCCCCGACCGCGCCGCCCATGCCAGGCATCCCGCCCATGCCGGGCATCCCGCCCATGCCCGCCCCGCCGAGCGGCGGGCCCTGGGGCGCGGAGGGCTGCCCGCCGAACTGCGCGGTCGGTCCCATGATCCCGTTCAGCCAATCCATCGCGCCCATCGAGCACCTCCGCGGTCGAGCATACACGCGCGCGACGCCGCGACGCTCAGGGCAAGCGCACCTCGAACGGCGCGGTGCGGTTCATGAACGTGCCGTCGCCGATCTGACCGCTGGTGTTCTGACCCCAGCACCACACCGAGCCGTTCGTGCGCGTGGCGCACGTGTGGTAGTCGCCGCCGCTCACGTCGGCCCAGTCGGTCCCCGTCCCGATCCGGGTGGGCACAATGCGCGGAGACGTGGTCCCGTCGCCGAGCTGGCCATAGACGTTCGAGCCCCAGCACCAGAGCGTGCCATCGACCTTCACGCCGCACATGTGCGACCAGCCACCGTTGAGGGTGGCCCATGGGCCGGGGTCCGCCAGCACGGGGCTCAGCGCGTCGGCCCCGGTGCCGGTGCCGAGCTGGCCCTCCGAGTTGGTGCCCCAGCACCACAGCGCGCCGCTCGCCCGAAGCGCGCACGTGGCGAAGTCGCTCGGGCCCACGAGCCGCCAGTCCGCGGGGGTGGGCACCTGCACCGGCGCGAGGCGGTTCTGGGTCGTCCCGTCGCCGAGCTGCCCGGTGTTGTTGGCGCCCCAGCACCAGAGCGTGCCCCCGGCGCGTGTGGCGCACGTGTGGTAGTCGCCCGCGCTCAGCGGGCCCCAGCCGCTCAGCGTGCCCGCCTGGACGGGGGCGGGCCGCCGCACGCCCGTGCCGTCGCCGACGGAGCCCATCTCGTTGTTGCCCCAGCACCACAGGGTGCCGTTCTTTCGGCGCGCGCAGGTGTGGTAGGCGCCACCGGCGACCGAGGCCCAGTCGGTGGTCGTATCGACCTGCGTCGGCAGCACCAGGGTGCCGATCGGCGAGACGCCCACCTGGCCGTCGCTGTTGAGGCCCCAGCACCAGAGGGCGCCCGAGGTCTTGAGCGCGCACACGTGATAGTCGCCGGAGCTCACGTCGGCCCAGTCGGTCGCCGTGCCCACTTGCGCGGGGCTTGGCCGGTTGACGCCGCCCAAGTCACCGAGCTGGGCGGCCGTGTTGTCCCCCCAGCACCAGAGGGTGCCGTTCGGGCGCCGCACGCAGGTGTGGTGCCAGCCCGCGCTCACGATCGGCAGGGGCTGCGGCCCGACGGCCGCGTCCGCCGCGTCGACCACGGCCGCGTCCGCCGCGTCGACCGCCGCCGCGTCCGCCGCGTCGACCACGACCGCGTCCGCCGCGTCGACCGGGCCCGCGTCGGAGGGCTCGTTGAGCCGCTTGTCGCCGGTGAGCAGGCAGCCGTCGGGGCTCGCGCACGCGCCGGGATCGACGGCCGCAGGGATGCACGCGCCCACGTAGTTGCAGGTCGTGTCCTCCTTGCACACGACGCCCTCGCACGCGAGCCAGAGCACGACCGGCACGCGGAGCCGCGCGTGCGGCACGAACGAGAGCGTGCGCTTCGAGACGATGCAGCCCTTCGAGTCTTGGTCGGTGCAGCCGGCCGGATCGCGCCCGATGCCGAGCACGACGCGGAGCGTGAGCGCCTCGTCACGGCGCTCGCTGGGCGTGACGACCAGCTCGCCGAGCGCGCCGTCCGGCAGCCACGGGTCCGCGTAGGTGGCCTGCGGCGGGGTGCCCGGCGCGATCGCGCCGCTGCGGCTCGACCACATGGCGAGCGAGGTGACGCCCGGGCGGTAGGGCACGTTGGTGCCCACCGCGACGGTGATCTGGGTCGGATCCTGGCACGAGGCCGCGCCGCACGCCGCGACGAGCAGGGTGGGAAGCGCGAGCCTCCCGAGGCGCCGGGACATCCCTCCACGGTAGCACGGGGCCCGCGCCGCGCGCGGCCGTCGCCCGAGGCGACACGCGCGCCGCGCTCAGGGCAGGCTCGTGCCCAGCACAAAGAACACGTAAGACCCTGTAACAACGTGTGAAAGCGTCACCCCGAGGACGTGCGGGCGCTTCGCGTAGAGGAGCCCCCACACGACGCCGGGCAGGAAGGCGAAGAGGGCGAAGAAGAACGACATGTGGAGGTGCGTCACCGCGAAGAGCAGCGCGGCGACCAGCACGGCGCGCGCGGTGGCGCCCTTGCCGCGGAGGAACAGCATGAGGCCGCTCTGCAGCGCGCAGCGCACGATGAGCTCTTGGACGAAGCTCGACACGGCGTAGATGAGCACGAGCCGCTGGATCGCCGGGTCTCGGAAGCGCGCGGCCACGTCGGTGTGCTCGAAGAGCGGCATGCCGCGCCACGCCTCGTTCACGTGGAGCGCGGCGAGCTTCACGCCCGTGATGACCGCGAGGAGCGGCGGGGTGGCCAGCACCGCCAGCCCGAGCGAGCCGAGCGAGTGCTTGAGGCCCAGCCCGAACGACGCGATCGGGAGCCCGGTGCGCCGGATGAACCGCACGCCGCCGTACGCGAAGAGGCCGATGAGCGGCAGGCTCAGGTACGACGTGGAGCCCGGCAGGAGCCCGCTCGCCTTCACGCTCGGCAGCCCGGCGAGCAGCACCGCGTACCCCGCGAGGAGCACGAGCACGTCCACGACGAAGAGGCCCATCGCGGCGCGCTCGCGCGCCCGCAGGAGATCCGCGGTCGACTGCTCGCGGAGGCGCGCCGCCATCACGCGGGCCATCGAGCACACGAGGTCCTCGTAGGCCTCGGCGAGCTCGGCCGCGTGCGGCGCCGAGGGGGCGACCAGCGCGCCGCCGGGCCGCAGCGCCGTGAAGGGGATCTGCCACACCGCGCAGGGCTCGAGCGCGATGACCGAAGCGGTCGTGGGCAGGCCGTCGAAGATGCTCATCTCGCCGAGCACCGCGCCGACCCCGACCTCGGCGACCTCGTGCACCTCCTCGGCGTGGGCGTCGCGGCGCGCGACCCGCGCGCGGCCTCGGGCGAGCACGTAGAGGTGCTCGGTGGGCGTGCCCTCGGTGAGCAGCGCCTCGCCGGCCTCGAGCTCGCGCACCTCCAAGACCCGCGCGAGCGGTTCACGGTGCGCGGGCGTCATCCCCGCGAAGAGTGGGAGCGAGTCGAACGGCAGCGCGCCGCTCACCCGGCGTGGCCCTCGTGCCCGCCGTCGTGCTCGTGCTCTTGCAGGCTCGGCGAGCCGAGGGCGAGGGCGCGCTCTTCGAGCTCTCGCACGCGCGCGCGGGTCCACTCCTCCGGGATCGCGGGGCGGAGCTCGCAGCCCTCCTTCACCGGCACCTGCGCCATGGCGTGCTCGGACAGGGCGGTGATGGTGAGGCTCGGGTTCACGCCGAGGTTCGCGGGGATCATCGACCCGTCGCACACGAAGAGCCCGGGGTGCCCGAAGACCTCGTTGCGCGCGTCGATGACGCCGGTCTCGGGCGACTCGCCAATGGGCGCGCCGCCGAGCACGTGCGCCGTGGTGGGCACGTCGAAGAGCACCTCGGGGATCGACGAGTACGCGATGCCGCCCTCCACGCTGCCCGCGAACGCGCGGGCCACCTCGTTGCCGAGGGGGATGTACGTGGGGTTCGGCGCGCCGGTGCCACGATCGGTGTCGAAGGCCCGCGTGAAGAGCCGCGTCCACTTGCGCTTCATGCGCAGCGAGATCGAGTTGTCGAGGGTCTGCATGACGAGCAGGAAGATGCCGCGCTTGGCCTTCCCGAAGGGCCAGAGCGACCGCAAGAACGTGAGCGGCTGGGTGACCACGTTCTTCAGGTAGCGGAGCGGCCGCGGCAGGCCCGGGCCGCCGTCGGTGAGGAGCGTGGCGAGGGGCGCGAGGGCGTCGCTGCCCTCGCTGTAGCGCACGACCTCGACGTGGGTGTCGGCGTCGGGGTGGAACGACGAGGTGATGGCGATCCCCTTGGAGTAGTTCACCTTGTCGCTCGAGCTCGTGACCCCGAGGATGGCCTCGCTGTTCGTGCGGACGCGCTCGCCGAGGCACGCCGACACGTTCGGGAGAGAGCCGCGCTCGCGGCACTCGAGCAGGAGCTTCACGGTGCCGAGCACGCCCGCGGAGAGCACCACGTTGCGCGCGCGCACCACGCGGCGGGACTTGGCGAACCAGGCGCCGCTCTCCTCGTGCGTGATCTCGTAGCCGCCGCCGGGGAGCGCGCGGACGTCGGTCACCGTGCGCATGGGCTCGATGACGGCGCCGCGTTTCTCTGCAAAGTACAGGTAGTTCTTGTCGAGCGTGTTCTTCGCGCCGTGGCGGCACCCGACCATGCAGCCGCCGCAGAGCGTGCAGGGGGAGCGCTCCGGGCCCAGGCCGTTGAAGTACGGGTCTCGCGGCTCGCCGCGCGCGCCGGGCTCGCCGAAGTACACGGCCACCGGCGTGCGGACGTACGTGGCCTCCCGCCCCATCTTCTTGGCGATGTCTTTGAGGAGCACGTCGGGCTCGCCCTCGAACCGATTCTGCGTGACGCCCAGCATGAACTGCGCGGCGCGGTAGTGCGGCATGAGCGCCGCCTTCCAGTCTTGGATGCCCGCCCACTGCGGGGCCGCGAAGAAGGCGTCGGGGGGCACGTAGAGCGTGTTCGCGTACACGAGCGAGCCGCCCCCGACGCCCGCGCCCGACAGCACGAACACGTCGGAGAAGAACGAGAGCCGCAGGATGCCGAAGCACTTGGCTGCGGGCAGCCACAGCGATCGGCGGATGTCCCAGTTGGTCTTCGGGAAGTCGAGGGGCGCGAAGCGCGCGCCGCGCTCGAGCACGCGCACCGAGTAGCCCTTCTCGGCGAGGCGCAGCGCGGCCACGCTCCCGCCGAAGCCGGAGCCCACGATGAGGAAGTCGACGTCGAAGGGCGGGGCGTGGGTCATGGGCGGATGGGGTGGGGCGCGGGGCGCGCCGGGAGAGGCGCGGGGCTCGCGCGCGGCCGCTCCGACAGCCTACCACCGCCGCCGGAGCGAGGTCGCGCGCCGCGCGGGGGCCTCTCCGCGCGTTTCCGCTTCGCGCCGGGCGCCCTTTCGCCGCATACTCGCGCGCGCCCCCATGCGCGACAGCGAGCCCCCGAAGGAAGACCACTCCACCGCGCACATCGTCCAGTCACTCGGCATCAACCTGCTGATCGCCGCGGTGAAGGCGGTCGCCGCCGTGCTCACGAAGTCGGGCGCGATGCTGGCCGAGGCGCTCCACTCGTTCTCCGACTGCGGCAACCAGGTCCTCCTGCTCGTGGGCGTGCGCCAGGCGCGCAAGCCGCCGGACGCGAGCCACCCGCTGGGCTACGGGCGCGCGGTGTACTTCTGGTCGTTCATGGTGGCGATGCTGCTCTTCACGGGCGGCGGGATGTTCTCGATCTACGAGGGCGTGCACAAGATCCGCGAGCCCGAGCCGGTCGAGCGGGTGTGGATCGGGCTCATCATCCTCGGGGTCTCGTTGGTGCTCGAGGGCGGCGCCACGCTCTCCAACATCCGCGAGCTGAACAAGCGGCGGGGAAAGAAGGCGTTCCTGCAGTACCTGCGCGACACGAAAGACGCGGACCTCGTGGTCGTGTTCGGGGAGAACTCGGCCGCCGTGCTGGGGCTCGGGTTCGCGCTCATCGCCCTGTCGCTCGCGGCGTTCACGCACGACGGCCGGTGGGACGGCGCGGGCAGCGTCGCGATCGGCGTCGTGCTCGTCGGCGTCGCCGTGTTCCTGGCCGTGGAGGTGAGCTCGCTCCTGCTCGGCGAGGCCGCGGATCCGGAGATCGAGGCGGCGGCGCGCGCGGCGGCGAGCGAGTTCGAGGAGCTCAACCGTGTGCTCAACTGCATCACGCTCCAGCAGGGGCCGGGCGAGGTGTTCGTGTCGATCAAGCTCTCGTTCAAGAGCGGCCTCGACATCGACGACGTGTGCCGGGTCATCAACCGCTTCGAAGAGAAGCTGCGGGCGGCGTGCCCCGAGGCCCGGTGGGTCTTCGTCGAGCCCGACATCGACCGGGCCGGCGAGCCCGCCGAGGGCGCCGATGCCGGGTGACAGCGCGCGCGCACCTGGTAGCCTGGCGACATGCGCCGCGTCGAACCGCGCCCAGGCTCGATCGACTACGCGGCGCTGACGCTCACCGCGGAGGAGGGCTTCCTCCTCTCCCGGGTCGACCGCGTGACCGACACGCGCGAGCTGGTGGCGCTGACAGGCCTGCCGCCCGAGCAGGTCGACCGCATCGTCGACCGCCTGCACGAGCTCGGCGTGGTGTCCGCGCGGCACGACGCCACGCCCCGGCGTGAGTCGTTCTTGCCGCCCGTGCGCGAGTCGGCCGCGCCCGACCCGCCGCCGCTCCCGCCGCCGCCACCGCTCGCGCCCCTCGCGCCCGCGGAGCTCGAGGAAGAGGAGGAAGAGCTGGCGCCGGAGTCGACCCCCGAAGACCTCCTCGCCTACACCGATCCGGCCGAGCCCGACACGGAGGAGACCGAGGCCGCCGAGCGCGACTACCGCAAGGTGTACGAGGCGGTGTTCCGCGCGATGCCGCCCGACGAGCGCGCCGCGCGCGCCGCCACCGCCGCTGGGGCGACGCTCATGGCCCTGTGCCTCGACCCCGATCCGCGCGTGATCTACGCCGTCGTGCACAACGCGCTCACCGGGCTCGACCACTTCCGCTTCATCGCCCTCTGGCACCGCACGCCGCAGGGGCTCGAGCACATCCCACGCGAGAGCGCGCGCGATCGCCAGGTCGAACGGCGGCTCCTGCGCAACCCGCAGCTCTCCGAGCAGATGCTCGGGCGCCTGCTCGGGCCGAAGCGCCTGCTCGAGGTCTACAAGCTGGCGATCGATCGGGAGGTGCCAGAGCGCACACGCCAGAAGACCCGCGGCGTGCTGCTGCAGCGCTGGGCCACGGCCCAACCGGAGGAGCGCATCGAGCTCTTGCTCACGACCGAGGGGCGGTGCCTCGTGCTGCTCGTCGGCGCCACCATCGACGCGCGCAGCGTGCAGATCCTGTGCGGCCGCACGTCGTTCACGACCATGTTCGTCACGAGCGTCGTGCGCTTCAGCGCCGCCCCGCCCGCGCTGCTCGCGCACTTCGCGAAGCTGCCGCTCGTGCGGCGCAACCCCGCGCTCCGCAAGCTCCTCCTCGCCCACAAGAACCTGCCCGGCGAGACCAAGAGGGCGCTCCAGGGCCTGTAGGGGCGCGCGAGCGGGGGGGTCGCCGAGGGCCGAGGCGCGGCAGCCACCCAGCCCTGAAGGCCGCGGCAGCTTTCGGACCTCGGCCTGAAGGCCGAGGTAGGGACACCTGGGGATCCGCCCACTCCAAGCCCGCCCGGAGGGCACCCAAACTCAGCGCCCCCGACCGACCACAATCCCAGGACCGCCGATCAACAGCACCTCGCCGGAAGCGCGCGCCACCACATCGAAGAAGCCCGCGGGCCCCACACCCGCCGGGAGCGCGACGGCCGCAAAACGCTGGTCGCTCCAGGCCCCGGCCGCGTCCCGCCGGAGCCGACTCACGTACACGCGGCCGTCGGCCACGAGCCACACGGGCCGCCCGCGCACCTTCGTGATCTCGCGCGCGCCGGGCACGTCGATCGTGCGCCACGCGGCGCCGTCGAACACCGCGAGGTAGCCGCGATCGTCGGCGGTGCCGGCCGCGTACACCTCGCGCTCGGACGCGGCGTACATCGACAAGATTGTCAGTTCTTTGGTTCCCGGGGGCACGGGGAGCGGCTGCTCGTCCGTGGGTCTCCTGGCCCCCGCCGCGCCCGGAGCCCACCGCGCGGCGACCGCCTGCAGCGCGCCGTCTTTGGCGCAGCGGAGCCCCGCGGCGAAGGCGTGCCCGCTCGCGGTCGAGGTCAAGGCGAAGAGGGTGTCGCAGCGCCGCGTCGCGAGGTGCGGGGTCTTGCGGAGACCGGCGAGGTCGAACGGGGCGCCGCCGCGCGGGAACACCTCGGGCTTGCCCGCGCCGTTGTTCGAGGCGAGGAGCGCGCCGTCCTTCCATGGGCCGACGTCCGTGTACGTCGCGCAGAGCCCGGGGTGGTCGCCGAGGCCCGCCGCCGTGCCCGGGCCCGTGACGCGCTGCCAGCGCGCGCGGTCGCGCTCCCAGCGGTACACCGCGTGCGTCGCGCAGTCGCCGCCGTGCACGTTGGCGACGAGGAAGGCCCGCGAGGGCCAGGTCCCGTGGAGGCCCACGATGTTCAGCTCCTCGCGGCCCTCGGGGCGCACCGGCAGGCCCGCGAGCAGCTCCTTGCGCGGGGCGAGCGCGCCGCCCACCACCTCCCAGAGCTGCTGCCCGCGGTACGCGAGGAGCTTGTCGCCGAGATCGGCCACGCCCGCCTGCTCTTCGCCTTGGGTGGGCTCGGGCTCGTGGACCGCGGCGGTCGGGGCGAGCACGCGGAAGGTGTAGTCGGCGGCGAGGGAGCCTGG
>CAZHGG010000019.1:6266-20380 GCA_964531755.1 uncultured Polyangiaceae bacterium | reverse complement strand
CGTCTCCCGCGGCCCGGCAGGGCGGGCTGAAGAGGGCGGCGAGGGCCACGCCCGCGAGGAGCACAGGGGTACGCAAGATCCGGGCGCTAAACATCGCTGCTGCCTTCCTCGGAGGCGGCCTCGGCGGGAGCCGGGGCGGGGGCGGCCTCGGCGGGAGCCGGGGCGGGAGGGGCGGCCTCGGCGGGCGCCGGGAACTCCGAGCCCGCGGCCGCGAGCGGGCCCCCGCACGACTTGCAGAACCGCCCGTCGGGCTCGTTCGAGGCCTCGCACGCCGGGCACGCGACGCGCCCCGTCGTGACCGAGGCCGGCGCCGCGTCGTCCTGGGCGAGGGCCTCGTCTTTGGCTTGGGTGACCCGTCCCGGCGCGCGGAACGGGTCTCCCGTGAGGCCTATCTTCGCGAAATGTTTGGTCACGAGCCGCTCCGCCTCCTCGAGGTGGGGCTCGAGCGAGTCGTCCATCTCGCGCATCAGGGCCTTGATCTCCTCGCGAAAGGTCCCCGCGAGCGCGGCGTAGTCGCGCGCGTCGATCTTGCCGACGGCGTGCTCGCTCTCGAGGTCCTTCAGCGCGCGGAGCAGCATGCGCTTGCGGTCGGCGAGCGCGTCGACCGGCGACGCCATCGAGGCGTGCTCGAGGTCCTCCGAGAGCGGCGCGTCGCCCGTCAGCGTGCGGAGGCTCCCCCAGAAGAGCGCGATGGTGCCGAGGAGCGTGCCGGCCGCCAGCACGAGGATGGCGGGGCCCATGCTCAGCACCTGCCCGACCACGCTCGCGGCGAACACGGTCGTGAGCGGGATGGCGATCGCGGCCCCGAACGCGAGCTTGCGCTCCTCGCCCGCGGCGCGCGCCGCGGCCTCCTCCGCCAGCGCGGCCTGCGCGAGGTGCTCCTTCGACGGCCTCGGCGCCTTCTTTCGCTTCGGCGCGCTCGCCGCGCCTCCCGTGGGCTCAGGCGTCATCGAGACCTCGCAGCTCCTCGTCGAGGCGCGCGTCGTAAGCGTCGCTCTTCGCGTCGCGCTTCGAGGCTTCTCTCGAGGCGCCCTCTGCGGCGACCGCGACGGCCACGGCGGGGTCGGCGGTGCGCCAGCGCCGCAGCATGAACCCGAGGCCGATCGCGCCGCCGCCGATGACCGCCAGCGGGGCGAGGTAGATGGCCCTCATCGCGCCGGTGTTCGGCGGGATTGCGAGCGACTCGCTGCCGTACTCGGCGGCGTATTCGGCCACGATTTGGTCCTTCGTGGCGCCGGCGGCCAGCTTCTGGCGGAGCCGCGCGCGGGTCTCGTCGGCCTCGCCGCAGCCGCAGGTCGAGAGCAAATCGCGGGCGCAGGTGCCGCACATGCAGCGGAGCGCGCCGAACAGCTCCTTCTCCTTCTCGTTCTCTATCTTCACCGTGCCCGAGTGGAGGCTCGACGAGGTGCCCTGCGCGAACGCGGGCGCGGGCATCAGGGCGAGCACGATCCCGAGCACGACGCTCGCGGTGACCGCGGCGGTGCCCCGCGCCACCCGCCACACGCGCGACTCCTCCTCGCGGAACTCGGGGAACATGCACACCACGCTGCCCGCGATGAGGATGAGGCACCCGAGCCAGATGAAGCTCACCAGCGGGTTCACGTGGATCTGCAAGGACGCGAGCTTGGTCTGCGGGTTGATGGTGCCCACCACCACGTAGAGATCGCTGCGCACCTGGTGGAGCATCGCCACCTCGGTCGTGGGCGACTCGGGCATCTTCTTGTAGATGAACTTCGCCGGGTGGAGCACGCCGAGCTCCTTGCCCTTCTCGGTCACGCGTATGTCCGCGAACACCATGCGCTTTTCGGTGTCCACCTCCATGCGCGGGCCTCGGTACTCGAGCGTGAGGTGCTCGACCTGCACGGTCTGGCCGGGCGAGAGCGAGGTCTCCTTGTCGAGCGTCCACGACTTGCCGGTGAAGCCGAAGAACATGAGCACGATGCCGAGGTGCACGATGTAGCCGCCGTACCGCCGCCGCGACGTGGGGGGCAGGGTGAACATCGTGTAGATGAAGCCGGGCAGCAGGCCGAAGTAGTAGAGGACACGCGGCGTGCTCTCGGTGCCGGCCCGCGACCGCGCGAGGAAGAGCCACGCGAACTCCTGCACGATGACGGCCGTGTTGAACACGCAGAGCGAGAGGCCCAGCACCGGCGTGATCGCGTTGAACGCCGCCAGGGCCTTGCCGAGCAGGCCAGCGTAGATGGGCTCGGACCACACGACCGCGGGGTACCCGAGCCGCCTGCCGACCGCGAGGTGCAGCACCACGAAGACGCCGGTGGCGGCCACGGGGCGCAGGAAGTTCTTGAGGAGCAGCTCGCCGCTGGTCTTCTTCCACCCGAAGAGGGTGCCGATGCCCATGAGGAAGAAGATGAGCAGCCCGAGCGGCTGCACCCACGCGTTGTAGTAGGGCGGGCCGACGGTGACCTTCTCGTTCCACATGGCCTCGCTCACCATCGGGAACGTGGTGGCGGCCAGCACGAACAGCATGAAGCCGAGCAGGCCCCAGTTGTTCAGCATGAAGGTGAACTCGCGCGACCAGAGCGACTCCATGCGCGGCCGCGTGGAGATGAGCTTCAGGTTCGCCGTCATGCGGCGGTAGACGAGCTCGAGCGCGGCGTACACGGCGCCGCCCGCGAGCAGCGAGAAGACGCTCACCTTGATGAGCGTGCGCTTCGCGTTGTACGCGGCGAGCGCCTCGGGCCCCATCACGTCGCCCGGCATGGCGGTCATCGCCGGGCCGCCCACCTTGGAGGCCACGTAGTACGCGCCCGCCATGAGGACGAGCACGAGCCACCCCGTGAGCATCGCCGCGTACCGGAGCGTGGGGCTCGGCGTGAGGTTGCGGAGCTCGGGCCAGCGGAAGAGCACGAGCGTGAAGCAGAACGCGGCCACGAGCACCAAGAACCACACGAAATAGGTGCCGATCGACGACTGCGCGAAGGAGTGCACGCTCGCGATGGCGCCCGATCTCGTGAGGAACGTGCCGAAAATAGTCATGAAGAACGTGACGCAGATGAGCACCACGTTCCACACCTTCAGCAGGCCGCGGCGCTCTTGGATCATCACCGAGTGCACGAAGGCGCTGATGGTCAAGAAGGGCATGAACGCCGCGTTCTCGACCGGGTCCCACGCCCAGTAGCCGCCCCAGCCGAGCTCCTCGTAGGCCCACAGCATGCCGAGCGTGTTGCCGATGCCGAGGAAGAGCCACGCGAAGAGCGTGTACTTGCGGCAGGCCTTGATCCACTCGTCGCCGAGGCGCCCGGTGACGAGCGCCGCCACCGCGAACGCGAAGGGGATCGTGCACCCGACGAAGCCCACGTACAGGCTCGGCGGGTGGATGATCATGTAGAAATTCTGGAGCAGCGGGTTCAGCCCCTCGCCGTCGCTGCGGGCGCCGGCGACGCTCGTGGAGAAGGGGTTCGCGGCGAACGCCATGAGCACGCAGAAGAAGATGACGACGCCCATCAGCGTGGCGATGATGGTGGGCTGGAGCTCGAGGTGCTTCTTTCCGAGGGTAAAGACGCACGCGCCGATGTAGAGGCTGAGGAGGAACAGCCACCACAAGAGCGAGCCGTCTTGCCCACCCCAGAGCGCCGTCAGCAGGAAGATCGTGGGCATGCCGCGGTCGGAGTAGTGCGCGACGTAGCGCATGCGAAAATCATGGCTCACGAAGGCGTACGCCAGGCACAGCACCGTGACGGCGATGAGCGCCACCGTGCCGTAGGCGCCGAACCGCGCCGCCTGGAGGGCCCGCACGCCGCGCTTCTCGGCGGCGAAGACGTGGGCCGACACGGCGACCGCGAACGTGTAGCTCGCGGCGATCATGATGATGAGCAGCAGCGAGCTGCCAAAGAGCGGAAACGATTGCCACATGTTGACCTCGGGGATCCCCCGCCCGTTGGGCACGCCCGCGCCAGGGTGCGAGGGCGACCCCGTCTCGCTCTTGTGGGGCGAGAGACCCCCGGCAGCCACCCTTGCGAGGTGGATCCGGAGGGGGTCGGAGCGGCGCGCCGGGCGTGCCGCCCCGGAGGGCGAGGGATCGCCGGGCACTCTAGCGCGGAGAGGGCGCGAGCACCGCATGTCCGTGTGATCTCGGGCGCCTCGGCGCGCCCACGCCCACCCGCGCGCCCGCCCACAGCAGAGCTCGGGCGCCCGTGACGCAGGCCCCGGCGCCCGCCCCCGTCGCCCGCCCGACCCTCGCCACCCACGCGGCGCTCCTCGTCGTGCAGGTCGCGTTCGCCTCCCAAGCCGTGGAGGCGAAGGTGCTCATGCTCCCGCGGGCCGCGGGCGGCGAGGGCCTCCCCGCGTTCGCCCTGGCGATGGCGCGCATGCTGGTGGGAGCGCTCTTTTTCCAGGCATATTGGGCACTTACCAAGCGAAGCCCCGCGCCCCCGCCGCTCACGCGGAGGGATCACGCGGCGCTCTTCGGGCTGAGCTTGCTCGGCATCACGCTGAACCAGGCGCTGTTCCTTCTGGGGCTCGGCCGCACGAGCCCGTTCGCCGCCGCGCTGCTCAGCGCCACCATCCCCGTGTGCACCGCGGGCCTCTCCGCCGCGCTCGGGCTCGAGCGCCTCCGCGCGCGCACGGTCTTCGGCCTGGGCGTGGCCATCGCCGGCGTGCTCGTGCTCACGGGCCTCCGCACGATCGACCGCGGCGCGGCGCTCGTGGCGCTGAACTCGCTCCTCTACGCGAGCTACCTCGTGCTCGGCCGGAGCACGATCGTGCGGCTCGGCGCGCTCCGCGTGGTCACGTGGGTCTTCACCTACGGGGCGCTCACGTTCGCCCCGGTCGCGCTGCCGGGGCTCGTCGCGGCGGTGCCGGAGCTCACGGTGCGCGGCGCCTTGCTGCTCGGGTACATCCTCGCGATGCCCACCATCGCGGCGTACCTCTTGAACGCGTGGGCGCTCGGTCGGTCCACGCCCACGCTGGTCACGGTCTACATCTACCTGCAGCCGCTCATCGCCGGGCTGCTCGCGTACGTGCAGCTCGGGCAGGCCCTGTCGCCGCGCATGGGCACGGCGGGGGTGCTCGTGCTCCTCGGCGTCACCATCGTGGCGACCCGCCGCGCGGAGCCCCTCGGCTGAATCAGCGGACAGGATCTTCGATCAAGCCCGCTGATTTGGACTGACTTGTCATCGGAGGACTCCGTCCTCCCCCCACGGGCGGAGCCCGCTGGGGCCCCACCCCTTGGTTTTGGGTCCCGGCCCAAGACGCGCGTCCAGGCTCGCGCCGGGCCCGCTCCGAGGGTCCCACGCCGTGCCGATCAGGGGTAGCCTCACGGCATGGACGCAAAGGCACGAGAGCTCCTCGAGACGCTGAAGGCGGCGGGCATCACCAAGGTGAAGGTGGGCGGCTTCGACATCGACGGCGTGCTGCGTGGCAAATACATGTCGCTCGACAAGTTCCAGAGCGCGCTGAAAGGCGGCTTCGGCTTCTGCGACGTCATCTTCGGGTGGGACCTCCACGACGTCCTCTACGACAACGCCAAGGTCACCGGCTGGGACTCGGGCTACCCCGACACCCACGCCGTGCTCGACCTCGACACCTTCCGCGTGCTCCCCGACGAGCCGGGCACCGCCGCGATGCTGGTCGACTTCGTCACGGCCACCGGGGAGGCCCACCCCGCGTGCCCGCGCGGCCTGCTGAAGAGGGTGCTCGCCCGCGCCAAGGACATGGGCTTCCGCGCCACGTTCGCGAGCGAGCTCGAGTTCTACGTCTTCAAGGAGACGCCCGAGTCCATCCGCGACAAGGGCTACCGCGGGCTCACGCCGCTCTCCCCGGGCATGTTCGGGTACTCGTGGCTGCGCACCGGAGAGAACAAGGCGTTCTGCGAGGCGCTCTGGAGCGGCGCGCTCGCGTTCGACATCCCCCTCGAGGCCCTCCACACCGAGACCGGGCCGGGCGTGTACGAGGTGGCCATCCGCTACGACGAGGCCCTCCGCATGGCGGACAAGGCGGCGCTCTTCAAGACCCTCGCGAAGGAGATCGGCTTCCGGCACGGGGTGATGCCCACGTTCATGGCCAAGTGGAACCCGAGCCTCCCCGGCTCGAGCGGGCACCTGCACCAGTCGCTCTGGGGAAAGGCCCCGGGCTCCGACGAAGAAGTCAACCTCTTTTACCAAGAGGGCGCGCCCGCCGAGCTCAGCGCGCTCGGCGGGAGCTACCTCGCCGGGCAGCTCGCGCTCATGCCGGAGCTCACCGCGCTGCTCTCGCCCACGGTCAACTCGTACAAGCGCTACGTGCCCGGGGTGTGGGCGCCGCTCACGGCGACGTGGGGCGTGGAGAACCGCACCTGCGCGCTCCGCGCGATCGCCGGTGGGCCCTCGGGCACGCGCCTCGAGCACCGCCAGCCGGCGGCCGATCTGAACCCGTACGTCGCGATCGCCACGGCGCTCGCCGCGGGGCTCTGGGGCATCGAGCAGAAGCTCACGCCGCCGCCGCCGAGCCGGGGCGACGCGTCGGCCACGACCGACCCCAAGCTCACCTTGCCGCGCACCCTCCGCGAGGCCAACGCGCGCCTCGCCGACAGCGAGCTCGCGCGCGCCCTGCTGGGCGAGGGCTTCGTGCAGCACTACGTGGCCACCCGCGACTGGGAGGCGCGTCAGTACGAGCGCGCCGTGACCGACTGGGAGCTCGCCCGGTACTTCGAGGCCATCTGAGTGGCGGCGACCAAGCGCCCCGCGCTCGCCGCCGTCAACGGCCTCGCCAAGAGCGTCGCGACCGATGTCGCCAAGCGCCTCAGCGAGGGCGTGAAGAACATCGCCAAGGCCTCCGGCGCGCGGGCCGCGCGGGCCGCGCGCGCCTCTCGCACTCGCCTCGACGTCGACGAGCGCCGCGCCCAGCTGCTCGCCGTGGGCATGGAGGTGTTCGGCGCCCAAGACTACGACGCGGTGTCGATCGACGAGATCGCGCGCCGCCTCGGCATCTCGAAGGGGCTGCTCTACCACTACTTCCCCACGAAAAAGGACTTCTTCGCCGCCAGCGTGGAGGCCGCGGCCGAGCAGCTCCTCGAGCGCACGCAGATCGACGAGCGCCTGCCGCCGCCCGAGCGCCTCCGCCAGGGGCTCACGGCGTACCTCCGCTTCGTCGAGGGCTACCGCGCCACGTTCGTCGCCCTCATGCGCGGGCGCAGCGGCGGCGCCATCGCGAAGATCCTCGAGCGCACGCGGCAGCGCCTGCTCGACCGCATCGTGTCGAGCCTGCCGTTCCCGGAGGAGCAGCGCGCCGACCCGCGCGTGGTGCTCGCCCTCCGCGGATGGATAGGCTTCGTGGAGGCGCTCAGCCTCGAGTGGGCCGCGCGCGAGCCGGACACGGTCTCGCTCGAAGAGCCGCTGTCGCTCGCCATGGAGACCTTCGTCACGTGCATCGCCTGCGTGGCCCGCGGCTGGAAGCTCCCGGTCGACGCCGAGGCGCTGCGCCGCGCGCTCCTTGGGCTCGATTCGCCGCGCGCTTGAGCGCCGCCCGCTATTGACTTTCGTTCAACAGGGCCCACAATGGGGACATCGCCCGGCCGCGCCCGCGCGCTCGCGGAACCCGACGCCGGCGCCGCCGCCCTCTGCCTTCCCGCTCCTCGAGGCCCCATGAGCACCGCCGCCCCCGCCGCGTCCCCGCCGCTCGCCAGCCCCTCCCACCCGAGCCGCGCGCCCGCGCCCCGCGCGCCGCGCCCCATCCCCGTGCGTCGCGTGGCGTTCGACTTCTCGAACGAGCGGCCTTACTGGGTGCTCGGCGAGCCGTCGCTCACGCACCTGCTGCACGCGCTGTCCGCGGCGTTCCCCGACGGCGAGCGCATGTTCATGGACTCGGTGGCGCACTACCGAAAGCAGATCACCGACCCCGTGCTCAAGAAGGAGGTCGCGCGCTTCCTCGCGCAGGAGGCGACGCACGCGAAGGCCCACGAGGAGCTGAACGCGTGGGTGCGCGCGCAGGGCTTCGACAACGAGCCGCTCCTGGCGAGCGTGAGAGAGCGCATCGAGCTCGGTCGCAAGCACTTCCCGCCCATCATGCGCCTCGCCGCGACCTGCGCGCTCGAGCACTTCACCGCGATCATGGCCGAGCAGCTCCTGACCGAGCCCGAGATGCTCGCGCAGTTCGACCCCAAGATGGCCGAGCTGTGGCTGTGGCACGCCATCGAGGAGACCGAGCACAAGGCGGTCGCCTTCGACGTGTACGAGCACGTGGGCGGCACCTATCCGCGCCGTGTGCTCGCGATGGCGATCATCACCTTTCGGTTCATCACGCACGTCGCGTGGATGAAGCAGCGGCTCATGCGGGACGACCCGAAGGTGCGCGAGGCGACGGGCCTCGAGGCGCTCCGCGTACGCCTCCAGAGCACGTGGACGCTCTGGGGCAACCCGGGATGGTTCCGCAAGCTCGTGCCGGCGTACCTCGACTACTACCGGCCCGGCTTCCACCCGTGGGACCGCGACACCTCGGAGGCGCTCGCCCGGGCGCGCGCGAAGCTCGGCTTCGACCCCGAGGGACGCGAGTCGGTCGACGACGGCGCGGACGCGGCCTCGTAGTACTCTCTCGGCGTCTCGCCTCGCGCGCGCCGCCCCCGCCGCCCGCCGCCACCACCGGCCCACCCACCGGCCCACCCACCGCCACCGATCCAAGCGGAGCAAGCATGAAGACACTCGAGGACAAGGTCGTCGTCATCACGGGCGCGGGCTCCGGGATTGGCCGCGCGCTCGCGATCGGCGCGGCGCGCCGCGGCGCCTCCCTCGCGCTGTCCGACTGGAACGTGGAGGGCCTCGACGAGACCCTCGCGCTCACCGGCGCCTCGCCGCGGCGGGCCCTGACGCGCAAGGTCGACGTGCGCAGCGACGACGAGGTCCTCGCGTTCGCGGCCGACGTCGAGCGCGAGCTCGGCGGCGCGCACGTGGTCGTCAACAACGCCGGCGTGTCGCTCTCCGACTCGGTCGGCACCATGAAGCGCGACGACTTCGCGTGGCTCATGGACATCAACTTCTGGGGCGTCGTGCGCGGCACGGAGGCGTTCCTCCCGCAGCTCCAGCGGCGCGACGAGGGACACGTGGTCAACGTGTCGAGCGTCTTCGGGCTCATCGGCGTGCCGCGCCAGTCGGCCTACAACGCCAGCAAATTCGCGGTCCGGGGCTTCAGCGAGGCCATGGCGCAGGAGCTCCAGGGCACGCGCGTGCGCGTGTCGGTGGTGTGCCCGGGCGGAGTGAAGACCGGCATCGTCTCGAACGGCCGCCACTACCAAGACGTCCACGGGCGCCCCGCCGACACGGCCACCCTGGCCGCCATGTTCGAGCGCCTCGCGGGCACCACGCCCGAGAAGGCCGCGGAGACCATCTGGCGAGGCGTGCTGGCCAACGAGCCGCGCATCTTGGTCGGCCCGGACGCCCACCTCATCGAGGCCATGGTGAGGCTCCTGCCGCGCGGCTACCCGCGCGTCATGGCCGGCGTCCTGGCCCTCGCGGAGCGCGCCCGCGGCGTACGCTAGCGCCACCCGCTCGGCGCGTTCTCGGCACCTTTTCGCCCCACCCAGGGCCCGCGCGTGGCATCCTTCCACGCGAGCATGGGGGCAGGGTTGCGCGCTGGAGTGTTCGAACCCGACGGGCGGGTGCAGGCGTCGATCGTCGCGGCGCTCGCGCGCTGTCGCTGCACCGACGTCACGCTCGCGCGCCGGCCCGCCGACCTCGCGGGCATGCGCGACCTCACGGTGGTCTTCGTAGGCGGCGCCCCCGGCGACCGCGCGCTCGCGTGCCAGCATCTGAACGCCGCGTTCCCGCGCGAAGAGGGCGCGCGCCGCCCGTACGTGGTGTCGGTCGTCCCCGACGCCACCTCCGCCGTCGTCGATCAGGCCCTCGAGGACGGCGCCGACGACGTCCTCACGGCCTCCCAGCTCGGTCGCCTGCGCATCCTGCTGCGGCACGCCGACCGGGCGCCACGCGCGCCGACGCCCGCGCTCGGGCCCGCCACCGCGCTCGCGCAAACCGCGGATTTCATTCTGCAAGTCGACCCAACGGGCCACATCACCTACATGAACCGAGACGCGCAGGCGAGCACGGTGCGCGAGACCGTCGGCACCCGCGCGATCGACCACCTGCCCCCGGGATCGGCGCCGGCGTTCCTCGGCGCGCTCGAGCGCGCCATGGCCACGGGCGAGTCTCAGGTCTACGACACCGTCTCGTACGGGGCGCACTACCGCGTGCGCATCGTGCCGTTCTCCGACGCGCGCGAGTCACGAGGCGGCGCGCCCTCCGGCGCGACCCTCATCGCGACCGACGTGACCGAGGTGCTGCAGGCGAGGGCGAAGCTCGCGGAGAGCCGCCTCGAGGCGAGCGCCATCGTCGACGCGTTGCCCGACCTGGTGGTCCGCGTGAGCGCCGAGGGCCGCTACCTCAGCGTGCACGCGCCGCGAGGGGCGGAGCCCTCGGCTCCTGTCGAGACGCTCGTCGGAAAGTGCGTCCACGAGGTGCTGCCCAGCGAGGTGGCCGAGCGGCTCATGGCTGGGGTGCGCGCCGCGCTCGAGGAGCGCCAGCTGCAGCTCGTCACCTACCGGCTCTCGCGGCAGGGCGCCACGCAGGACTACGAGGCGCGGATCGTGCCCAACGGCGCCGACCAGGCGGTGGCCGTGGTCCGCAACATGACCGAGTACAACCAGAGCCGCGAGCGGCTGGCCCTCGCCGAGCGCCTCGCCTCGCTCGGCACGATGGCCGCGGGCGTCGCCCACGAGCTGAACAGTCCGCTCACGTTCGTCATGCTCGGCCTCGAGTGGATCGAGCGGCAGCTCGCGAGGTCCGCCGAGCTCGAGCGCGAGCGGCTCGTCGCGCGCCTCCAGGAGGTGCAGGACGGTGCGCGCCGTATCCAAAGAATCGTCCGTGATCTCAAGGGCTTTACGCGGCCCGAAGAGTCGAAGACGGAGCTCGTCGACGTGGCCGGAGTGCTCGAGGGCGCGCTCAGCCTCGCGGCGGCGGAGCTGCGCTACCGGGCCCGCGTGGAGCGCGACTTCGCGGGGGTGCCGGCGGTCTTGGGCAACCACGCGAGGCTCGGGCAGGTGTTCCTGAACCTCCTCGTGAACGCCGCGCACGCCCTGCCCGAGGAGCGCGTCGACGGCAACGTCATCCGCGTGTCCACGTCGCTCGCCGACGGGCGCGTGGCGGTCGAGATCTCGGACAACGGCGTCGGCATCCCGCCCGAGCACCTCCCGCGGCTCTTCGCGCCCTTCTTCACCACGAAGCCGGTCGGCCAGGGCACGGGGCTCGGCCTCTGGATATGCCACGAGATCATCGCCGAGCTCGACGGCGAGATCACGGTCCAGAGCGCGGCGGGGGAGGGCAGCACCTTCCGCGTCCTGCTCCCCGTGGCCACGAGCGCCCCGTCCACGACCGCCCCGCCGGCGCCGGCGCCGCAGCCCCCGCGCGCGCGGCTCCTCATCATCGACGACGAGCCCAACCTCGCCCGCACGCTCGCCCGGCTGCTCGACGCCCACACCGTCGAGATCGCGACGAGCGGCGCCGAGGGCCTGCGCCTGCTCGAGGCCGACCCCGGCTACGATCTCGTGCTCTGCGACCTCATGATGCCCGGCCTGAACGGCATGGACGTCCACCGCGCGGTGCACGCCCGAAAGCCCGAGCAGGCGGCCCGCTTCGTGTTCATGAGCGGCGGCGCCTTCACCCCCCGCGCGCAGGCTTTTTTGGCCGAGGTGGGCCTGCCCCGCCTCGACAAACCGTTCCCGGCGAGGGCGGTCCTCGAGCTCCTGAAGGACCCCCGCTGAAAGTCGCGCGCGGGCCCCGCCGACTTGGGTAGCCTGTCGGGCCATGACCCTCTCCCGCTGGAGCTTCCCTACCACCATCGTCTTTGGCCCCGGCGCGGCGGCGCAGCTCGCCGACCACGTCACGCGGCTCGGCGGCACGCGCGTGCTGGTCGTCGCCGACCCGGGCGTCGTGAAGGCCGGCATCGTCGCCAAGCTCACGGCCACGCTCGAGGCCGCCGGCCTCCCCACCCGCGTGTTCGACGGCGTCGCGCCGAACCCCGTCGAGCAGAACGTGTTCGACGGCGTCGCCGCGTACAAGGCGCACCAGGCCGACCTCATCGTCTCGGTCGGCGGGGGCTCGCCGCTCGACGCCGGCAAGCTCATCGCCCTCATGACCACCCACGATCGGCCGCTCGTCGACTACGACGACGCGACGGGCGGCGACGCCTTCATCGGCCCCAACGTGCCGCCCATCATCACCGTGCCCACCACGGCCGGCACCGGCAGCGAGGTGGGCCGCTCCGGCGTGGTCACGCTGGCCGCGAACGGCCGCAAGACCGTGATTTTCAGCCCGTATTTGCTCGCGAAGGTCGCGCTGCTCGACCCCGAGCTCACGGTGTCGATGCCCGCGCACATCACCGCGGCCACGGGCTTCGACGCGCTCACCCACTGCCTCGAGGCGTACCTGTCGAAGGGCTGCCACCCCATGGCCGACGGGATCGCGCTCGCCGGCCTCGAGCTGTGCCGCGACCACCTCGTCCGCGCGACGAAGCGCGGCGACGACCTCGACGCCCGCGGCGGCATGATGCAAGCGGCCATGATGGGCGCCGTCGCGTTCCAGAAGGGGCTCGGCGCGTGCCACTCCCTCGCCCACCCGCTCTCCAGCGAGAAGGACCTGCACCACGGCCTCGCGAACGCGCTCTGCCTGCCGGCGGTCGTCGAGTTCAACGCGTCGACCGTGCCCGAGCGCGTCGAGCGTGTGCGGCAGCTCCTGTGCCCCTCCGCGAGCACCCTGGCGGAGGGCCTCCGCGCGCTCCGGGCCGAGCTCGGGCTGCCCGCCGGGCTGGCCGCCGTGGGCGTCACCGAGGCCGACCTCCCGAAGCTCGCCGCCAAGGCCATCCAAGACGGGTGCCACGCCTCGAACCCCCGGGCCTGCACGGAGGCCGACCTCGCCGCGCTCTACGCCGCGAGCCTCTGAGGCGGCGTCGCGGCGTCCGGGGTCGGGGCGCGCCGAAGGCAGCGCGCATCGGCCTGGGGTTTGGTAAGCTCCGCCGCACATGCTCCCCGAGAAGAAGCAGGTCCTCATCGTCGACGACGAGCCGAACCTGCGCAAGATCCTAGCGGCTCAGCTCTCGAGGGACGGCTACGACGTGCTCCTCGCGGAGGACGGCGAGGAGGGGCTCGCTACGCTCCGCGAGCACCACATCGACCTCATGATCACCGATCTGCGCATGCCGAAGGTGGACGGCATGGCCCTGCTCCGCGAGGCGCTGCGCGAAGATCCCGATCTGCCCGTGGTGATGATCACCGCGCACGGCACCGTCGACACCGCGGTCGAGGCGCTGAAGACCGGCGCCTTCGACTACCTCACCAAGCCCTTCGACAAAGACGAGGTGCGCCAGATCGTCGCCAAGGCGCTGCGCACGCGTCACCTCGCGGGGCAAGAGGCGTCGCAGTCCCCGAACCTCGTCCCGGGCGCGCGCTTCGGCATCATCGGCAGCGCCTCGGGGCTGAACGAGGTCTACTCGGTGCTCGAGCGCGTGGCCGACAGCCCCACCACGGTGCTCATCACGGGGGAGAGCGGCACCGGCAAGGAGCTCGTCGCCCGCGCGCTGCACGACCACTCGTCGCGCCGCGGCAAGCCGTTCATCAAGGTGAACTGCGCGGCCATCCCGAAGGAGCTGATCGAGAGTGAGCTGTTCGGCTACGAGCGCGGCGCCTTCACCGGCGCGGTCTCGTCCAAGCCGGGCCGGTTCGAGCTCGCCTCCGGCGGCACGCTCTTCCTCGACGAGATCGGCGAGATCCCCATCGAGATGCAGGTGAAGCTCCTGCGCGCCCTCCAGGAGAGCGAGTTCGAGCGGGTCGGCGGCATCAAGACCATCCGCGTCGACGTGCGGCTCGTCGCGGCCACGAACCGCGAGCTGAAGAAGCTCATCGCGGCGGGCACCTTCCGAGAAGATCTGTTCTATCGCCTCAACGTGGTGTCGATCCGCTTGCCGGCGCTGCGCGAGCGCGTGTCCGACATCCCGCTGCTCACGGAGCATTTCCTCACCAAGTTCAACGAGCGCCTGAAGAAGAGCGTGTCGGGCCTCGAGCCCGCCGCCCTCGAGGCCCTCGCCGCCTACGGCTGGCCCGGCAACATCCGCGAGCTCGAGAACGTGATGGAGCGCGC
>CAZHGG010000019.1:0-6166 GCA_964531755.1 uncultured Polyangiaceae bacterium | reverse complement strand
CCGCCTACGGCTGGCCCGGCAACATCCGCGAGCTCGAGAACGTGATGGAGCGCGCGGTGCTCTTCGCCGACGGCGCGCGCATCCGCCTCGAAGACTTGGCCGAAGAGGTGCGGAGCGCGCCGGATGATCCGCGCGCCGCCGACGTGCGGGGCGCCGCCTCGCCCGCGTCGTCGAGCGCGTCCGAGGAGTCCAGCGAGCCCGCGTCGTCCGACGGCGACGGCCTCAAGGAGCAGGTCAAGGCCGCGATGAGCAAGCTCGAGCGCGAGCTCATCTTTCGCGCGCTCCAGCAGACGCAGAACAACGTCACGCACGCGGCGCGCCTCCTCAAGATCTCGCGTAAGGGCCTCCAGCTCAAGATGAAGGAGCTCGGCCTGCGCGAGCGCGAGAGCGACTGATCGGCTTCAATCGCGGCCCCGCCACGCGGACCTTGGATGTTGCGGGCAAACGGGTGATCGTAGTCGGGTGCTGACCCGCCCCTCTTGGATCGCGACCATCGCGGTGATCGCGCTCGCGGGCTGCAATCGCGGGGGGAGCGCGTCGTCGGGCGACGCGGGGACGACCTCCCCGCCTCCGCTCTGGGACGCCTCGGCGCCCGCGATCCCGAGGCCCGGGATGGTGTGGGTCCCCGGCGGGGTGCTCATCGCGGGCACGCCGCCCGATCGCATCCCACGCGTCTCCGACGAAGAGATGCCCGGCGAGCAGGTGGTGATGCGCGGGTTCTACATCGATCTTTATCCGTATCCCAACGAGGCCGGCGCCATCCCCACCACCAACATGACGTGGGCCGACGCCAAGGCGCTCTGCGAAGCGCAAGACAAAAGGCTCTGCACCGAGCTCGAGCTGGAGCGCGCGTGCAAAGGGCCGAACAACACCGTGTACCTGTGGGGCGACGCGTACCGCGCCGCGGCGTGCAACACCGGGGTCGCGCGCATGCTCACGCCGAACGGCGTCAACGCGTCGTGCGCGAGCGCGTTCGGCGTCTACGACCTCACCGGCAGCGTGTGGACGTGGACCGCGAGCCAATGGCGGCGCGATCCTGCCAAGACCGGCCTCGTCACGTTGCGCGGCGGCAACGGCGCGCCGGGGGATCTGCTCGCGCGGTGCGCGAACGGCCGTGCGATGAAGCCCGAGCAGCGCCGCGAGGACGTGGGCGTGCGCTGCTGCGCGGGCGAGCCCAACACGTTCGAGGTGATGCTGGCGGTGACGCGCGGCGAGCCGCTCAAGCGGAGGCGCGCCGACGACGCGTCGCGGAGCGCGCTCGAAGCGCTCGTGCCCGACGACGTCAAGGCCAAGGTGACGAGCGGTCGCCCCGATGACGCTTTCCGGGTCGAGCGCTCGTGGGTTTGGCAGCCGCTCGGCAACGAAGAGCTGGTCGTGGGAGGGGGCTGCGCGTACCCGAGGGGCGGGCGCGGCGGAGGCAAGGGGCGGCGCGTCGAGCGCGACGGTGACGCGATCTGCGGCGTCGTGATCGCGCGGGTGCGGCACAAGGGGCTCGTGCCGCTCGCGTGGGTCGCCTCCGAGTGGTGGCAGCCCACGCTCTCGGAGACCGACGGCGCGCGCGCGATTTACCTCTACGGCGGCGATCGCAACGGCGCGTTTCGTCGCAGGGTGACGTACGCGTGGGGGAAGATCACGGTCGGCGACAAGGAGCGCCGCAGGCAGTACGAGCGCAACGGCGAGCCGCGATTCTGAGCCCAATCCGCGCAGCGAGGTGATAGGAAGAGGGCGATGGGATACGGCCTCATGGTGTGGGCGGTGGACGTGGACAAGCTCCGTCAGGTGGTGGGCTCCAAGGACGAGAAGCTCCGCCGCATGCTCGGCGGTCGCTTCAAGCGCGACATCGCCCAGCTCGACGAGATGTTCGAGAGCCCAAACACGTACGAGGCGCTCCGGCAGATCATCGACGGCGCCATCCCCGAGAAAGCCTCGGGCGGCGTGTACGCGTACGCGTTCAGGCTCGTGGTCCAGCACTTCGGCAAGCCCCTCCCGAACGAGCCGTTCATGCCGTGGAGCTCGCCCGATTTCGGTCCGGCGCACGCGGCGCTCGAAGCCATGGGCGTGCCCCTCAAGCTCGATCGGTTCTACGGCTGCTCGCTCCCGGTGCGCCTGCCTTACCCGGATGATTTTCCGTGCACGGGCTACGTCGACAACGTCGAGACCAAGGCCATCCACGAGGCGTTCGCCGGCGCGAAGAAGGTCGCTCTCGACGACGCGCAGACGGCCGAGGTGGTGAGCTGCGCCGAAGGTTGGTTTCGAACGGCCGCGTCGATGCAGCGCGGGCTCGTGGGCTATTACCACTGATGGCGATCGACGGCGCCTCGTCGAGCCCCACGTTTGGGGGGACCTCCCCCCAAACCCCCCAGGGGAGCCGAGAGAGAGCCGCGCGGCGAAGGGCCGCGGTGCGCCTCTGTCGCGCGCGGCTCCGCGCGACGTTCGCGGGCCGCGCGGCGTGGTCGCTCGCGATCGCGTCGTCGATCGGCGCTTCGGCCGTCGCCCTCGCGCTGCGGCTCGCCGATGGGCCGCGCGCGGATCTCGACGGGCTCGTCCCGCTCGCGGCGGCCTTGGGCGCGTGGCTCGCGGGCGCTCCGCTCGCGCTCGCGTCGGCCTCGGATCGCGCGTCGGCGGATCGGCGTGAGGGCCTCGAAGCGCTCGCGCTCGGCCGAGGCATCTCGGCGGACGCGCTCGCGAGCTCCCGCGTCGTCGCGTCGGCGATCGAGATCGCGATCGCGTCGGCGCTGCCCGCGATCGCCGCCGCGATCACCGTGATCGCGGCGGCGGGATCGTTCGCGATGGCGATCGCCCGCGTGCGGGCGCTCGCGGGCGCCGCGCTCGTGGCGGTGGTGCTGGGCGTGACGCTCGGGCTCGTCGCGTCGGTGTGCGGGCGCATCGCGGGCGCGCGAGGCCGGTCGCTCTTTTTGGCGGTCGTGCTGGGGCCGTGGGTGGTCTTGGGCCTCGCGGATCGGGCGGCGTGGTCGATCCCCGGCGCGCTCGCGGCGCTCATCGATCTGGTGCTCGGCGCGGGAGGCGTCGGATGAGCGAGGATCGTGATCTGCTCCTCCTCGCGCGCGTCCACGCCAAGGACGAAGCCGGGCCGGCGGGACGCGCGCGCGGCTCGCTCACCGGCGCTTCGTTCGCCGCAGGCGCGGGGACGTACGCGGTGCTCGGCGCGCCCGACGACGGGACGCTCGCGCTCTTCGACGTCGTGAGCGGGGCGCGCGCGCCCATGCGCGGCGCGGTGTTCTTGGGTGGGCGCGATCCTCATCGGAGCGCCGAGGTCAGGAGGGTGATCGGCGCGCTCGGGCCCGAGCCGCAATTGCCGCCTGCGCGATGGGTCGAGGGCTCGGTGCGTGCGGCGCTCGACGCGCGCGGCGACGATCGATCCGCGCGCGAGGTGCTCGACGTGATCGGCCTCGGCGCGTTCGCGCCGCGCGCGCTGCGGTCTTTGAGCTTCGCCGAGGAGCGCGCGGTAGAGCTGGCGCTCGCGCTCGCGGTGCGCGCGCCTTCGCTCGTCGTGCTCGTCGAGCCGCGGGCCGACGTGGCGATGCCGCGGGCCGCGACGCTCGGCGAGCGGCTCGCGTCGATCGCCGCGGCGGGCGCGGTGGTGCTCGTGATCACGTCATCCCCGAGCGAAGCGCGCGCGCTCGCCGATCATGTGCTCGTGCTGCACAAGGGGCAGATCGTTCGCGGGACCAAGGCCGAAGGGGATCTCGGCGGCGCCGGCAGGGTCGAGCTCATCGCGTGGGTGAGGCCGCCTCCGGCCGGAGATCGCGCGCTCTTGCGTGCGTTCGCGAGCGCGGTCGGCGAGGGCGAGGGCGTTCATGGGGTCGCGTGGAGCGACGCCGATCCTTCGGGCGGGGCGATGACGGTGCGCGTGGAGGCGGCCTCGATCGACGCGGGCGCGGCGGCGTTGATGCGCGCGCTCGCCGAGGTCGACGTGATCCTCGACGCGTATGCGCCGGTCTCTCCGGGGCTCGGCCGGGTGCGCGCGGCGACCGAGGCGCTCATCGCGCAGCACGTCGCGTCGCGATCGAGCGCTCCCTTGCCCGCGCCCGTTGCTGTTCCCGCGCCCGCGCCCATTCCCGCTCCCGAGGTTGCGCCTATTCCCGAGGTCGTTCCTCCTCCCGTCGAGGCGACTCCTTCGCACGAGGAGGAGCCCTCATGACGTCTGCGATTGTGCTTGGGCTCAGCATCGCGCGGGAGCGGCTCGTGCGTAGGCGCGCGGCGCTCACCGTCCTCCTCGGCGCGGCGCTCATCGTGGTCGCGGCGTGGATCGAGCGGCGGATCGGCTCGCTCGGCGCCTCCGATCGCACGTTGCTCGCCGCGTTTCGCGTGGTGATCCCGCTCGTCGGGCTGAGCCTCTCGGCCGAGGCTTCCGCGCGTGACAACCTGCGGGGCTCGGTCTATTGCCTCGCGCGCTTCGGGGTCGCGCGGAGGAGCGCGGCGCTCGGTGTCGTCGTCGCCGCGGTCGCATCTTCGGCGCTCATCTCGTTCGCGTTCGCCGCGCTCGCGGTGCTCGCGTCGGGGGGCGGAGGTGCGTTGCCGGTCGGCGTTGACGCGCTCACGAGCGGCTGGATCGGCGGCCTCACGGGGGCCGCGTACGCGAGCTATTGCTCGCTCGGCGCGACGTTCGGCCGGCGCGGCGCGTTCCGGTGGGCGCCGGTCGCGGTGGATTGGCTCGCAGGCGGCGGGACCGGCTTGTTTGCGGCGCTGTTCCCGCGCGCGCACGCCGAGAGCCTGCTCGGCGGGGTCGCGTCGATGGGGCTCTCGCAATCAGGCAGCGTGATCGTGCTCGTGATCATGATGGTGATCGCCGGCGCGCTCGCGGCGCTTCGCACCGGGTCTTGATCGCGCAAAAGGTGACGTTCGCGCTAATAAATGGCGGCGCCGACGGTCGTCGTCGCGCCCCAGCCGAAGCCCTTGGCCACGCCGACCGTCGAGGGACCGCCCGAGAGCGCCGCGAAGAAGTACTTGTAGCCGAAGACCATCTCGGGACCGCCGACGACGTCGTACGAGCGGCCGCCCGCGAGGTTCTTGCCGTCGCCGACCTTCATGCGGAAACGGCCGTCGGCGCCGATGCGCAGCCACGTCGTCACGTCGTAGCCGAGCCGCAGCTTCACCTCGGCATCCATCTCGCGCTCGGAGACGGCCGCGCCGAAGACGCCGTTGAGATCCGCGTGAAAGCGATACTTGGAGAACGACGCGAGCAACGCGCCTTCGATCTCGCCCGCCACGTTGGCGAAGCCTTCGGTGTGGTAGGTGAGCGCGGCGCCGATGGCCCACCCGGCCGCGCGATTCCCGAAGATACGGACCGCGACGGTGGCCGAGGGTTTGGCCGCGCTGAAATCGCGCTTGTCGACCTCGAGCAGCAGCGTGAGCCGATCGACCGGCGAGCCCCAAATGCGGGCACCGCCCTGCGGCACGAGCTTGCCCGAGGTGCCCTCCGGGTTGGGCTGGCCGTAGAGCATGCCCACATACCCTTGAGTCCCGGCGGTCATCCGAGCGGCGCCGAACGCCGACATGCCGTAACCGATCACCGGGACAAGTGTGCGCGCGTCCTGGGGCGGATCCTGAGAGGGCGGCGCTTGCGGTTTGTCGGCGTCGGGCGGAGCGGCGAGCGCGATGGCTGGCATCGACGAGGCAAGGCCGAGCGAAAGGGCGAGGGTTGCAAACCGCATAGCTAAGGCTATCGCCGGCCAACTTTGCGAAGCAATGTGGCCTTGTGACCCATCCGGGGCGTATCGCGCGTCTTGTGACGTCATATGGGGCATACGTATAAAGCACGAATGCCCCGTTTTTCCCTCGCTGGGTTCATGGTCGTCGCTGCTCTGCTCACCACCGGCTGCGGAAAGAAGATCGAAGGCGTTTGTCAGGAGAAGTGCAGCGGCGACGGCGTTGCGATCTGCCAAGAGGCAACGGAGCAGTCCGAGGCGCTCGCCGAGGAGCGCGGGTGTGAGCTCGCGTTCGAGGAGTATGCGGAGTGTCTCGGTGAGAACGCGACGTGCACCGCGGGCGTGCTCGACGCGCCGGCCGCGTGCGACGCGCAGGCCGCTGAGCTCGCCGAGTGCATGCAGTAGCGGCTTATCGCGGGCGCTCTACGATCTCTCTCTCTCGTCACATCGGCGGGACGAGGTGCTTCTTGCGCGGCCGATCCTCGACCTTGCCTGCG
>CAZHGG010000018.1:0-20405 GCA_964531755.1 uncultured Polyangiaceae bacterium | reverse complement strand
TCCGGCCAATGATGCGCCATGGCCACCCCCACCGTCACCGCGCTCTATGGCGCGCTCAACGCCATGCTCAACATCGCGCTCGCGAACCAGGTCTCGACGCAGCGGCGCCGCGACAAGGTCGGCGTCGGCACCGGCGATTCGAAGGAGCTGCTCCTCGCCGTCCGCGTCCACGCCAACAACGCCGAGTTCGTCCCCCTCGCGCTCGTCATGTTGCTGCTCGCGGAGCTCTGCGGCGGGGGCAGCGTGGGCCTCCACGTCGCTGGCGGCGTGCTCCTCGTGTCGCGCCTCGCGCACGCGCTCGGGATGCTGCGCCCGGCCCCCAACGCGCTGCGCTTCTTCGGCACCGCGGCCACCTGGGGAATGATCGTCGGCGTCTCCTGCTGGGTGCTCTGGCTCCGGACCCGCGCGTGACGCGCAGGTGAGACGTGAGGACTCGTGGGGTCGCGTCGCGGCTCGGCGTCGGCGGCACCTCACGACGGCAGGCTGACCCGCCTCACGCGACTCCCGCTCCGATACCACACGTCGGTCGCGGCGCCGTCCGGGCCGGCCACCAAGTACAGGGGGGCTTCCACTGCCTCGCCCGTCACGATCGACTCGATCGTGCAGGTCCGCTGGACGTCGAGCTCCTCGAGGGTGCATCGGCCCAGCCCTTGGTAGCTGGCGAAGTAAAGGTGCGTCGTGTCGATGCCCAGCGTCGACACGGGCGTGCTCGGGAGCACGTTGAGCCACGCCGCGCAGTCGGTCCGTATCGGGCACACGTGTATGCGTCCGTTCGCGATGGCCACGATGGGGTGCGGGAGCGGCGCCCCTCGGAAGGTCCGCGGTGAGGCCGCCACGACGGAGACGCTGAAGGGCATCGTCGGGACGCTCGAGCCCGAAACGACGTAGGGACCGAGCTGCGTGAGGCGCGTGATGGTCGCGCCCTCGCGCTCGTGGAGGTAGGGCGTCGCACGCGGCACGCTTCCGCCTCGCGCGATAGGAAAGGACCACTCCTCCTGCGGGCGAGCGAACACGTCCACCGAGGCCACGAGCCGGCTCTCGCCACCGAAGAGGTTGAACAAGGTGGTCTTCGGATCGGTGGGCCCCGGGGACCGCAGGGCGGTCACGGGACCGCCGCCCACCGGGACCGAGTAGAGCGCGGTGGAGCCGAGCGGCCCGCCGAAGCCGACGAAGTACACCTGCCCGCCGGCGAGGACGTGATGGTCCCCCACCGAGGCGACGCCAAGCGGCGCGCCGCGCGTGCACCCTGGCATGGTGCACCGGTAGAGCTCGACGCCGGTTTTTCGGTAGACCAGGGTCGTCCCGTCGAAGTCGAAGTCTGTGAGGCCGGGGACCTCCGCCTGCTCGGTGGTCGTGAGGGGCGCGTCGTCGTTGGCGCTTGCGTCGCGGATGGCGCGCGCGTCCGCGGCGTCGCGCACGGGGCGCGCGTCCGCCGAGGCTGCGTCCTTTCCGGGGACCGGCTGCGCGTCCTCGACGGGGAGCGGGGAGGACGTCGGGGAGGGCGCCTCGGGCGCGCCGTCGGCGGCGCCGACGAGCGTGTCGCTCCCGCAGCCGAGGCCAAGCCCGAGGGGGCCGAGCAGCGCAGCGCCGGCCACGAGCCCCGCCGCACGCACGGCCCCGCCTCCCCTGCGCGCCCTCATGGCCCTGTCACCAGCGCCTTGACCTTGAGTGTGTGCCGCGTGTCATCGTAGACCACCTCGGGAGGCGCGCGCGTGGAGTACTTCACGACGGTTCGGTGACTCTCGGTGGGCTCTTTGTCCGCGATGCACCAGAGATCCCCGTCCGGGTCCAGCACGCACCCGCTGCCATAGTCACCTTTCCGCGCCCCGAAATCGAAGGTACCCACGGCGCCGCCGCGGCCGTCCGGGCCGATCTCGAAGAGGTGTTTGCCGCCGTCGGCTCGGATCGCCCCGGCGACCAGGAAGCCGCCGCCCAGCGTCGCCCGAGCGTGCCCGATGGCGCGGAGGTCCTCGAGCCCCTTCACACGCTGGATGACTCCCTCTCGAAGAGTCCCAACATCCTCCGCTTCGCCGCCGATAGCCACCACGCTCGTCACCAGAATACTCCGGTTGACCCCCATCGCGAGCAGCCGCGCGCCCAGCAAGCTCACAGGCTTTCCTTCAACGAAGAGACGTATCGGGCCCTGGAGCTGCAGGCACTCCACGAGGAACGCGCCATCGTCCGCGAAGGCCCGCACGGACCGCACCTCTACCTCGCACTCGGGGGTGGGCACCTGCTCCTGCATCGCGAGCTCTCCGCGCGGGTCGCTCCGCGCGGGCTTCGTGAAGAGGTACAGCCGCGGGACAGCGGAGACGGGCGCGGCGCCCTTGGCAATGAACGCGAGGCGCCCGTCCTGCGGCCGGATCACCGCTTTCGGGCGTTCGAGCCCGTAAACGCTCCCGAACCCGAAGGTCAGGGCGTCGGGGACGCTGGGGTGAGCGAGGGCGACCCTGTCCGAACTTGGACTGTATGTTCCGGACATGTACACGCAGTCGGGATCGAACACCGCCGTCGAAGGGGTCCCCGGCTCGCAGATCCCATCGCGCGGGCCCGCGCGAGGCGGCTCGACGGGCGGCGCGGAGGGTGTCGCCGTCGCCGAGGGCGCGGCGGCCTCCGGGGTGGGATCGGCCGGAGGAGGCTTCGAATCGGCCTGCCCGCAAGCCGTGGTGAGCAGGAGCGCCGCCACCGAAGGGTAACGGAGGGGTGAGATTTGGCGGACGTCGGGACGTTCGCTGCGGCGACAGCGCACCATGAGCCGAGGGTACACGGCTCCGAGCCGACGGCATAGTCTCCTCGGCCCCTCATGCGGCCGAACTCGGCACAGTGCCCAAGCGGACCGCCGCTTCACGAAGGCAACCACCCTCGGTCCAGAGAGCACGCTCGTACAACCCGCCTATGATGCCGAGATGGTCAGTCGAAGGGGCTGATGGGCTCGGCGACGCGGGAGACGGTCTCCCTGTCGACGAGCTTCCTCCTTCGTGGCATCTTCTCCGGGCGATGGGCAGACGGTACCCGCCAGAGCCGCGGCCGATGCCGACGCGCGCTGCATGCAGCCGTCCGCCGTCCGTCAGCTCATCTCATTCAGCTTCCCTCGTACACCGCGAAGGGCGGCCTCAAGGCCTTCATGGGGCTCCAACCTCAGCACATGCCCGCTCGCAAGCTCATCCTTGAATGCCGACCATGCCTTCCGTGCGGTCTCGACCTGCGCTTCGTACGCCCTCATGTGCCCCATCATCCCGGCTGCTGTTCCGTGCCCTGAGCCACCGTGAGCATCAGCCATTCGGATGTTGAACGCCGCGTCAGCGGCGATCACCTCGCCAGCGGCCTGTATCGCGAACAAGCCGCTCGACTCGTTCGTTACGATCTCGATCATGATGTCGAGCATCGGTGAGTTGGTCGTCATGGGTCCTCCTCAGAATCGAATGCCGTCGCCGAAGAGCCACGGGACCAGTTGGCGGGAGTCGGCCGGAACGCCTTCCACACCACCGGCCCGGAGCACATCGGCGCAGTGCCGGAAACAGTTGTTCCGCACGATGTTGTACGCCCCGCCAGGCTTGCCGATGACGCCCCGCTGGAACGCCTGCGCTAGAGATCCGTTCGGAAGCGGAACCGTCGCCGAGTTAATCACCGGGGCTCCACTTGCTCCCTCGGCAATCGTGGTCAGCCGTCCTCCCATGATCTGAACCTGATGGGTGTGTAGCGCTTGCCCCCCGACCTCCGTCACGATACTCGCGTGCCCAGTGTCGTGCAGCAGCACCCTAGCCACGCTCTGGCCGCCGCCACCCGCCGCCCCCTCTGCGGCCCCGCCCGCACCTCCAAGCGAATTCCCATTCACCGCAGCCGCCGCCGACGTCACCCCAGTCGACAGGGAGACCAACTGGGGCACGCGCGCGCCGGCCTGGACTCCAAGTTCGAGGCCGGCCGCGCCCCCCGACTCGGCGGCAGCTGGCAGCACGAGCGACAGAGACGTTGCGAGGGAAGCTGAGCCCGAGGCCGCAAGATAAAGGTGCGCCGAGCCCGCCAGGCCCTCTTCGCCTGTTCCGATGGCCGTCTGACGTACACCTCCCCAATGGTTGGGCCCCTGGGCTCCCACAGACAAGGGGCGGAGCGTTCCTGTCGCGTAGCTGGGAAACATGGACCCAAACACCGAGACGCCCTGCTCCTCAGGCGGAGGAACGGGAGGGGGGACGGTTGGCGGCGCGCCTCCTGCAGAGGGGCCCGCCGGCCCACCCCCGCTGAAGAGCCCTCCGATGGCGTTCCCGATCGCCGCGATCCCGTCCGCGATCTTGCCTGAAAGCCAATCCCACGCGTTCATCGACGCCCGATCATCCAACCCCCACGGGTCGACCGCGTTCAGCACCCGCCCTCGTACGTAGGCGTACGGGTTCGAGTCTCCGCCGCCTCCGTGAATCGTGAGCGGATCCGGGCTGATCCACTGCCGGAGGTTCGTGTTCAGGTACCTCGCGCCGAAGTACACCAAGCCGACCTCGATGTCCTCCTCCTTGCCTGTAAACCGATAGTCTTCTCGGTATTTATTCCATTGGCTCGGTCGATAGTCGCTCTCGGTGTTCCCGTTCGCGTCGTACCAAACCTTCTCCATCACCTCGCTCGTGCGATGATCGATCGTCACGGAGGTAGAGCCGAGCGCATCGCCCAGGCGAAGGGCCAGCCGCACCGGTCCCGCCGCCCCGCCGGGCGTCAGCGCCGTACCCATCCACACACGACCGAGCGATCCGAGGTACACGTGCTCGTTCTCCGCCGAGCGCACATAGTCGCCGTCGGTGAACGTCGTGCGTTCGACCCGCAGAGAGGGGAAGACCTCCAACGTGTGCGCGTCCACGCCGGCGGAGTCCCGCGAGGTCTTCAGCACCCGCTGGCTCGCCGAGTAGGCATACTGAAGATCGTACGCGGGCGCACCTGTAGGTTCGGCGGGGTACGTGGGGGCGGAGACGAGCTCGGCCTCTGTGTAGTCCCAGCGACGCGCGCGCCGGAGCTGGCCGGACTCGTCCCAGTCGTACACGTAACGCTGGTTGCAGCGCGGACCCTGGCATTCGCCGGGGCGGCGCACCACGAGATCGATCATGTTCCCGGCGTCGTCGTACGCCGCGCGGACGACCTCGTTGCCGTCGGCCACCGATCTCACGAGCCGATCCGGCCCCACCGTGGGCCACACCGCCGACGAGGTCCGCTCCGTTGCACCCAGCAGGCGATCGTAGTGAGCCGTGCCGTCGTCGCTCGCGGACCCGACGATATTGCCTCGCCAATCGTAGGCGAAGGCCTGCGACGTCATCCTGGAGCGCTGCAGCCTGGGCACGGCTCGCGGCCCCTCATGCACGAACGGGGCCCTGCGGCTAGAGTCCTCGCCCGTGTAGGCAATCCCGGTCAGTCGATAATTGTCGTCGTACGCGGCCGCGACGTTGACGGGCTTCGTCCCAGGCGGCCACACGCCGACCTCGAGACCGTCCACAGTACTTGTACGGTTTCCGACATCGTCGCGCGTGAAGTGCGTGTCGATAAATTGCTGTTGCTGGGCCAGCTCAACCGCTGTCGAGACGTATCCAGGAGCGCCCCATATCGCGGGAGTCTCGGTCCGCCCCGCCTTCACCTTCTCGATCAGCGCGCGCGCGTCGTTCTTGTACTCGTAGTCCACCTTCGTGCGGCCCGCGTCGTCAAGCTGAACGGTCGAGGGCGTGCCGTCCGGGCGGTACGCGATGCTGCTGACGAGCGTGCCGTAGGTTGAGCCGACGGCCGCGAGCGCGCCGCGAACGTCGTACGCGAGGGTGAGCTTGCTTTGCCCGGCCGGGTCCAGCAGGTCGGGGTGGTCCGCGCCCGTGCTCTGCGCGGCGACCCGATCCACGGAGTCGTAGGTCGCCTCGGTCCGGAACCAGTGGGGTGCGTACCGTGTACCCAAGTCCGCCGTGGGCTCGCCGGGGACCACCACACGCCGCGACAACGCTGTCTGCCTTCCCTTCCAGTCGTAGGCGAAGCGCGTGTGCGCTCCGGAGTCCTGCGTCGCCACGAGGCGCCCAAGGTTCGTCCCGACGATGCTGGCGGGGTCGCCCAAGGCCTCGTTGTCGTAGATGTTGAAGGCCTCGGTTCCGTGCCCCGTCGCGAGATCGGGAGGCGTGTATTCAGGCTGCGAGGCGAGGCAGGGGGACGCGTCGCGCGCGATCAGGCGCCCGACGACGTCGTAGTGAAAATTGTTGCCACACCCCCTCGCGTCGCTCGTCCCGACGAGGCGCCCGGCAGCGTCGTAGGCGTACCGCCACGTGCGCAGGCGGTGCGTGTTGGGCTCGACCTGCCGCACCATCCTCCCGAGCGAGTCGTACTGGAACGTACGCTCGAAGGTCTCTGGGCCTCCGAGGTGCGAGTGCGTCTCTCGGACGACCTCGCCCGTCGCCTGCCGCTCGAAGGCCACCGTGACCGTGTCGGCGCTCGCCTGTCGGCGCTGCGCTCGCACGCGCCCGTGGCCGTCGAAGAGGTCTTGGGCGAACGCGCCAGCGTGACTACTCGCCGGGTTCGCCTGCTCCGCGTCCTTGTACTTGACCGACAAGGGACCGTACTCGACCTCGGAGACGACCGTGGTCGCACCGGCGACGAAGCCATCGGTGGTGAGCACGGCGCGGCCAAGCCCATCGTACCAATACTCGAACGCCGCCCCAAGACCCGACGGTGCGCTGAAATTGGGCGAACCTATTGAGCCCGCGTACGCGAAGGGAACATACGAACGACTGACCTCTCCGCGACCCGTCCACTGCGCCACGCCCGAGGCGATCCACCCCGGGTCGGCTCCGGACTTGCTCCTCGTGAGGGTCATGAGCGGAGTGCCGAGCCCGTCCGTGTAGGCGTGGGCCTCGGAGCCGTCGCGGCCCAGGACCGTCACCCGCGCGTAGGTCGCGAAGTCCTTGTAATCGAGCGCGATCCGAGGAGCGGGCTCTGTCGTGAGCGGAGATGTGGGGCTCGGATCTCTCGCTTCGATGATTCGCCCGAAGCCATCGTAGACCCACCTGGTCAAGTCGAGGTGCGCGCCGACGCGCTCTGTCGGTACCCCCAGCTTGCGGTCGTAGACGGTTCGCACGCTCGCGTACCGGTTGCTCCCGAGGGCGTTCGAGCAACCGGGTGCCCCGAGGGCATAACTCTTACCCGTCTTCACCTCTGTCGGGAACGACCCGTACGCAGGGTCGTAGACGACCTCGGCGCACGGCCCCTCGCCGTTCACGAAGGGCCCAGCCTCGAGCACCACCTGTCCGCTCTGCGGGTCGACCTTGTAGTACTTGAGCAGAACCAGGCCATTGACCGCCGCGGTGGTCGGTTGAGGCGCCGTGACAGCCCCGGGCAGCGCATGCGCGCGATCGAGCAGCTGGACGCCCGTCAGGTTCGCCGAAACGCTCTCGAGGTTGCCCTTCCCGTCGTAGGCGTAGAGCACCTCTCGATCGGGGGAGGGGGTCGGCGCCCCGGTCTGGGTCACCCTGGCGTACGTCGTGCGAAAGGCCCAGAGCGTCCCAATCTGGGTGGGCGTCGCGCGATGCACGATCACGGGATCTATCGGCGTGAGGTTCGCCTGAACGCGACCGAAGTCCCGGGTCTCGGTGGTGTTCCCAAAGGCGTCGTGATCGTACTCTTGGTAGACAACCTCGCTCTCCGCGGCGCTCCACTCTGTGATGGTCTTGACCACGGGGACCGGCTGTTGACTGGCGCCGGGGTAGGTCAGCACCGTCACTTGCGTGTCGACCGCCGTCGGCGTCGTGTTGTCCAGGAGGTACGTGCGAGCGGACTTGAGCCGCGTGTAGTAACGGGGGCGATCGAGCGTCGGGAGCGGTTGGCCTTCGTACTCGTACCGCACGACGCGGATCGCCTTCGGAGACGCGAACTGCAGGGTGGGATCGCTGTCGAGGGTCTCTACCGTCACCGGGAGGCCGCCCTGAATCGCCTCCGGGTCTACCTCGCTCGTGGCTGCGCACCCGCTCGCGCTTTGGCAAGGGCCGTAGAGGTACCGAGACCTCTGTGTCGCGTGCCCGCTCTCGTTCACGATGACCTCGCCAAACCCGACCAACGCGCGCCTCCACGAGTCGAACGCCGGTTTGCGGTAGCGGTAGGTCAGGCTGTGAACGCGCGCGGGCAGACCCGGCAGGTTGTTCGAGGTCGTCACGTTCGTGACGACTTGGGTCACCGCCTCAAGCTGATTGTCGGGGGTGTCGTCGACCTCGTCGCGAATGTGCCTCTGGTAGGACTCGTAAGCGTAGCTCGTGCTCCCGCCGTGACCGTTCTCAATCGACGTGAGCAGCCCTGGCTTCGTCCCTGTGTCCGATCGTAGCTGAATCGACGTCACGCCGTCGGCTTCGAGCACGAGGATCTCGTCGATGCCATTCGCGTCGAGGTCGCCGAAGGCGAACCGAAACGAGTTGAAGCCCGTGGGCGCCGTGAGGTTCAGTGGGTACACGACCGGATCAGTACCCACGACGTAGTTCTCGCTCGTGGGATCCGCTCCCGATGAGCCCTGGCACGTCGCGCCTGTGGGATCTCCCTCGCAGTATCTTCGGAAGCGGAAACCGTCCTCGTTGAGCCAGATCGCGAAGCGAAGGCGGTACGCAGGCGGTTCCGCCGCCGTGAGCTCCAGCCGGGGCGCAACGATGTCAGTGAAGCCATCGCCGTTGATGTCCCGAAAGAGCGGCTGGGTACCCGATGGAAAGTCTGCCTGCACGCGGTTCTGGAGGGTGATCGCCACGCCGTTGGAATCGCCGTCGACCCCGTACTTTGCGCCGAGGCTCGCCGTACACCCGGTCAGGTTGGGCTCGGACAACGGCGGCTGGAAGTGCCGACTCGCGTCGCATCCGAACCTGCCACGACCGTCGCCGGGGAAGTACCCCAGGCGGAAGTCATTCTTCCACTCGTAGCTCGTCACCGGCGTCATTCGCGACGAGCCGACCGCATCGGCCAGACCGTCGCCGTTCATGTCGATCAGCACATGCACGCGGTGGTCAAACTTCGCGTCGGCTTCCGGAACGGGGTCCGCGCCCTCCCTCTCGTAGCGGCAGCTGTCGAGGTTGCCGGGGTCGCACGCATACCCTTCGAGGCGAAGGTTCGTCGCCACACGCTCGGAGAGCTTCGCGATATCCTGCGGACTCGCACCTCGATGTTGGCGAGAGAAGCGGATCACGGCGGAATGCCCCGTGGCCTCCTCGGTCCGGACATACGCGTCGGGCAGACCGTCGCCGTCGACGTCGCCGACGTCGAAGACGCCGTCGGCGTCCTTCCCGGCCGGAGCCCCCGGGCTCAGCGAGGTCGAGAGCGGGATCCGGTCGAGCGTCCATGATCGACGAGCATGCTCGGGGTGGTCCGACGCGCACGCGGTGCTCGACTCGCGCACATTCGCGAGCCACCACGTATGCCCTGGTCGAGTTCGCGAATCGCCGCCTAGACCAAACCGCGACACGCTATCCCGCCACAGGAGTGATGGCCCCTGGTCGTGGTGTCCCCAGGCCCCGGGGATCGTAAACCCCTCCGGGCTCAGAACATTGAGCCACATGGGATCGAGCCCGGCCGCGGGCGGACCCGACAAGCAGTCCGCGACGAAGGTTGACGCAACGTCGAATTTTCCAGTCGCGTTTCGAAAGAGCCGAGAGTGATCCTGAACCACATCGGGCCACCCATCGCGGTTCACGTCCAGGATCGTGGTGCGACGAAGCCCGGTGAGAACCGGCGGCTGCGGGTCTCCCGGCTGCGGATCGAACCGTCGATGGACGGTGGCGGGATGGCTGCCGAACAGCGTCGCCCGCGGGGCGTAATGGAAGATTCTCGGCCGAAGTCGCGCGCCTTGCCCATCGGTCGGGAGGCGCTCATCGGCCTCTTCGTCGCCAGACGCGCCCTCGACCTCTACGCTCTTCAGGAACGAGTGTCCGTTCAGCGGCGCATGAATCCCGGGGGCGTACTCACCAGAGTCCGCGTGAGGGTAGTACCCGAAGTGATACCGTCGAACCTGTTGCCGCGCGCCCTCCGCGAGCCACGTCTTGGCCGCGACATCAACGCGCTTCAGCCGCAGATCGGGGCGCGCGCTCCAGACGGGCGCGTAGGACTGCTGGCGGAAGTCGGGGCGCTCCCACACGAGAGCCACGTGGTAAGCATACGCATGGCCGGCCTGGAAGGAGAGATCGGCGCCAGGCGTTCCGAGAGCTGCCGAATAGTAGATGTCGTTCAGGTAGGATAGGCCGCGCCCCCCGAGCACGGGCTCGCCGTCGTTCCCGCGCGGATTGCGCCGCCATTCGTAGAAGACGCCATTTCCGTTCGGGTCCGAGGCCGACGACAGGCGCCACCGCACCGGAATGCCGGCTCCGGTCGCCGCTGGAGCACGCTCGGTGGCGACGTTCAGAGAGTCGCCGCTTGGGTCTCCGTAGGTCTCAACCACGCCAGACTTGTGCTCGACGGTCCAATGCGAGCCGCCGCTCGCGGCGTTGTGGAGGAAGAGGCGCACGAAGGCACCCGACTCGGACTGGAGCGCGTAGTATGCGGTGTTCATGACACCCGGCGAGAACGCCTCGCCCCCGCTACATCCGGCGGCGACGGAAGCACAGACGAGCACCAGAGGTCGCCCGTTCCATTCGAAGCGGTCGGCGTGCGTTGGGCTCAGCGGGGCGCCTGGAGTCGGGATGCCCGACATCGTCGGCGTTGGGCTTGGGTAGGCTAGCTTGGGGAAGCTGAACGGCACCGTGCCGTCGCTCGATGGCATTTGAACGTAACCATCAGAGCTTCGCTTTCGCGCAATCGAGGGGTGCGCCAATTGCCATCCGAGCCCTGCTTCTCCGTCGCCCGCTCGTGAGCTGTAGGCGAGCGAAAGGGTGGGTTGGGCTGCACCTCGAGCGGCGGGCAAGTCGAACGTCACGCCCGTTTGCGCGGCCCCGGTGTTGGTGTCGACGCCGGCGCCTGATGCGCCCTCCCCCGCGACGCCTCCTGCGCCGCCGTTGAGCCGATACGAGAAGGAGTCGAGCCCCGCGCGAGCGTCTCCGCCGATGGAGAGGAGCAGGGCCAGCGCGACGGCCAGCATGCGGAGGCTGGTGTGGGCCGAAGTCCAGGGGCGGTGGACCATCATGCACCTCGAAGTGAGCCCCGAAGGGGCGAACGTAGGTCGATGGCGGGGTCGAGACGAAGGCGAGGAGGCCGCCGCGGCCGCGGCGTCGTCATGAACACGACCCCCGCAACTGCGCGAGGTTCTCGCGGCAGCGGGCGCGGAGCGCGTCGATTTCACCCTCGGTCTTGCCCGCGCCGTCGAAGGTCCGTCGGACGTCGTCGCGCAGGCTAGGTGCGGAAAAGCACCGCGCGAGGGACTCGCCGTAGGCGGCGCACTCCGGAGGCACTTCGGGGTCCACGGAGCGCTTGACGGAGTCAGTCGCCCCCGTGGTGCACGCCGCCACCAGGAGCAGCAGGAGCGGCGCGAGGTGCCAGCGCCAGCGCCCGCCGTTGGCCCGATGTGGGCGGGCGCGAACAGCTGGCTGGAGGCGGATCGCAGGTTGCTTCGACGCGGCTCGTTTGGGTATCCGGTGATTCATCTCGCGATGTCCTCACGGCGCGTTGTGGTGCGCGTGAATCCGAGTCTGATGCATCAAGCAGCCGTACGCGAGAGCATTTCACTGTGGCGGCGCGCTCGCGAATCGTTCTGCGGCCTCATGTGTTGCGGCTTGGGTCCCCACGAGCCCCTCCGGCCAGGCGGCTCTCGGCCCCGCGCCCGGGCTGAGCCCCGCCGAGCCTGCCGACGCCTCCCGACGCCTCCCGGGGTGCCAGCCGAGCGACGCCACCCCGCATCCAAGAGCTCCCCCTCCCCGTCCGACCCCATCGTGGCGCTCGCATCGTCGGTGTCTCGTGCTGGGTGCTCTGGCTGCGCACGCGCGCGTGACGCCCACTCGAGGCTGACTCACCCGGGGTCGGTCATGTACTGCCCGAGCTCCTCGTCGTCGTCGCTGTGGAGCAGCTCGTAGGCGTGCGCCGGGCTCTTCGCGGCGAAGAGCCGCGCCTGCGCGGCGGGATCCGCGCCGATCGCGCGGGCCAGCGCCCCCAGCACCTCGAGGTGACGCTGCCGCTGCGTCGGCGGCGTGGCCAGGAGAATGATGCAGTGTACACGTTCGCCGGACGGGACCTCGTAGTCGAACCCCGCGCGGGAGAGCCCCATCACGCCCACGATCGCGTCGCCTCCCTCGAGGACGCCATGCGGGATCGCCAGGCCGTCGCCCACGTAGGTGGAGAGATCGTTCTCGCGCTCCAGCACCGACGCGAGCAGCTTGTCGCGGTCGACCGTCAGCCCGTGAGACTCGACGAGCAGGTCGCAGAGCTTCGCGATCGCGGCGGCCTTCGTTGGCGCCGCGAAGTCGACGACGATCGACTCCTCGTGGAGGAAATCGATGAGCCGCGGCCGGTCGGCGCCCTCCTCGCCCGAGCGGGCGAGCGCGAAGCGCGTCATGATCGGCCCGACGATCTCGTTGACGGCCACCGCCGAGAGCACGGCGGCCAGCAGCAGCTTGCGGTAGGGCGCGAGCACGGGGTCGCGCTCGGCGATGAGCATGAGCCCGACGGCGACGCCCGCCTGCGGGATGAGGGCGAACCCGAGGTACGTCCGCACGCGACGCGGCGCCCCCGCGAGCGCCATCGCCGCGCGCGCCGCCACCAACTTCCCCAGCCCGCGCCCGGCCACCATCACCCCCGCGATGAGGCCCGCGGGCGCGAGGTAGCGGAAGTTCAGCTCGGCGCCGGCGAGCGTGAAGAAGATCGCGAAGATCGCCCCCTCGAAGTCGGCGAACACCACGCTGACCCGCGCGTCGTCGCTCCCCACGTTCGCGAGCGTGATTCCCATGAAGAGACACGAGAGCAAGGGCGAGGCGCGGAGCACGTCGGCGAGGCCGAGCGTCGCGAGGAGCGCCACGAGCGACACCGCCGCGACGCGGTCACGGCCAACGACGCGGCGACGCGCGGCGAGGAGCGCCACGCCCACGCCGGCGCCGAGCGCCGCGGAGAGCCCGAGCTGCTTCAGCGGCGAGGTCAGCACCTGGGCGAGCGTCTGCGTCTCCGGCCGCAGCCCCAGGCGCACCGCGCTGTGCACGACCTCGAACAACAGGATGCACGCGATGTTGTTCAGGGCGACGGCGGCCACCAGCGTCTTGACGAACACGCCCTGCGCGCGCGCCTCGCGGACGAGCGCGACCACCGTGCCGGGCGCCGTCGCGACCGACATCGCCGCGAGCAGGGACGCGAGCACCCACGGGCGGCCGGGGAGCGCGTAGATCCCTCCGAAGACGATCGCGGGCGTGATCGTCGTCTCGAAGAGCACGAGGAAGAAGAGCCTGCGCTTCGCGTTGCGCAGCCGCCGGTAGCTGAGGTGGCTGCCCACCGTCGCCACGATGAGCCCGAGCGCAAAATGGGTGATGGGCTCGAGCCGCCTCACTCCCTCGGCCCCGAAGAGATCGAGGCCCGACACGCCGAGCGCCACGCCTATCAGCACCTGCCCTGTGACCGCAGGGAGGCGCACGCGCTTCATCGCGAGGCCGGCCACCATCCCCGCGGCGAGCACGACGGCGAGCGAGAGCAGGGGGTTGGCGAGCGCATGCACCTCGAAGAGACCTCCGCGTCGATGCTACCGGAGCCCGCGGCTCGGTGCGCGGCAACGCGTCGCGCGCGTGCGGCCTTGCGCTGGTGCTCTCTTGGTGAACAATGGGGCGATGAGGGCGATCTCCCGGCGTAGGGTGCTGCTTGGAATGGGAGGGCTCATGGCCGCCGCGTGCGGCTCGACGCCCGACGAACCCGGGGCGAGCGCCGACCCCTCACCGGTCGCGTCGAGCGCCCCCACCGGCGCGCCGAGCACGGTGGACGCGGCGCCGCCAACGGCGACCGACGCGGGGGTCGACGCCCCGACGGACGCGCGCGACGCCGAGCCCTCCGCGCCGCCCACGCCCGAGGAGCTGCTCTCGACGATCGACGCGGTCGTGGTGCTCATGATGGAGAACCGCAGCTTCGACCACTACCTGGGCGCGCTGGCGTCCGACTCCGGGTACCCGAACCGCGCGACGGTGACGGGCCTGAGCGGCGCCGAGTCGAACCCCGCCCCCGACGGCACGCCCGTCGCGGTCTTCAAGTCGACGAACTTCACCCCGGCCGACCCCCCCCACGGGTTCACGGCCGCCCACGCGCAGTGGAACGGGGGAATGAACGACGGCTTCGTGAGGGCGCACGCAGGGGCGAACCAGGCCGACGTGATGGGGTATCACGACCGGTCCCAGCTCCCCTTCTACTACTGGCTCGCAGACAATTTCACCCTCTGCGATCACTGGCACTGCTCGGTGCTCGGGCCAACCTGGCCGAATCGCTATTATCTCCACGCCGCGTCGTCGGGCGGGAAGACCGACAACACCCCGTATTTTACTGGCGGTCCGCCGACGATCTGGGAGTCCCTCAAGGCCGCGGGAAAGACCTACAAGAACTACACCGCCAGCGGCGTCGCCTGGTACACCGGCGCGTTCATCGGGCGGCTCTTGCAGATGAACCCCGTCCGCCAGATCTCGGAGTTCTTCGCGGACGCGCGCGCCGGGAAGCTCCCCAACTTCAGCGTCATCGATCCGGACTTCCTCTCGAACGACGACCACCCGAGCCACGACATCCGGGCGGGACAGGCGTTCGCCGCGAGCGTCTACAAGGCCCTCGCCGAGAGCCCGCAGTGGGGGCGCGTGCTGTTCGTCCTCACGTACGACGAGAACGGCGGCTTCTTCGACCACGTGCCCCCGCCGCCCGCGACCGACGAGCGCGTCGAGTTCCAGCGCCTCGGCTTCCGGGTGCCGGCGTTCGTGATCGGCCCGACGGTGCGCCGGGGCCATCTGGAGACCGGGCTGCTCGAGCACGTGTCGGTGCTCTCCACCCTGCGGACGCGCTACCGGGTCCCGGCGCTGAACGCGCGCATGGCGGGCACCCGCGACCTCGCCGCGTGCATCGATCCGGCGTTCTACAAGGCGCCCCAGGCTCCCCCGCCCGGCATGCCCACGGTGGTGATGGCGCGCCCAAGCGGCCCCGGCGGCGGCGCGGGCGTGGGCGTCTCGAGCCAGCCGGAGCTCGAGCAGATGATCGCGCGCGGCGAGATCCCGGCGTCGAAGATCGTGGATCGGCGCGCCCCACGCGAGCGCTACGCGGCGTGGCTCGCCGAGGCCGAGTCGCTCGGCGTGGTGCGCTTGGAGTAGCGCACGCTCGCACCACGCGCCGCGCGTCCACGCGCCGCGGGAGCGCGCGAAGGTGGTGGCGCAGGGTGGCGCATCCGAGGCGCGAACCAACCGCATGAGCACTCGAAATAGCGGCCCCGGGTCCCCTCTCGCGCGTTGGCACGAAGCGTGAAAGCCTCGGGACATGCGCCCACTCGGTCCCGTCTTCTCAGCCCTCGTTTCCGGCGTCCTCGGCGCCTCCACCCTCGCCGCGTGCGCGAGCGCGACGTCCACCACGGGCGGCGCAGACGCGTCGACGGACGCCTACGCGGCGCCGCCGTGCGCCGAGACCGCGCTCCTGGAGGGGCTCACTCCCGCGCAGCCGTTCGACTACATCGAGCTGCGCTCGGAGACGGTGGACAGCTTCGCGGACGCGGGAGGCCCCGGCGCCGACGCGGGGGCGCCCTCGTCTGTGAAGGTGGTCGCGAAGAAGGGGAGCCTCTGCGAGAAGGCGACGGACAGGGCGCGGTGCCTCGAGGCCTACGCCGCGATCCGCACCCGCTTCGGCGCGGGCTGCCTCTCGACCTGGGCGTTCTGTTCGCTCGAGTCGGTCGTCGTGAACCGCGGCGACACGTTCGCGTCGTACCACAAGGAGAACCTGATCGGCCCCGCGCTGGCGCCCATCGACTCCCCGACGGAGGCGGCGCTCGCGGTCCGCCTGCAAGGCTACAGGCCGCTGTGCGACGGCGCCACGCCGCGCGCGCTCCCCGGTGGCGGCTACGAGGTCCGCGCCACGATCCAGGAGGAGTGCCTGGGCGAGCTGCGCGGCTACGTGCTCGACGTGAGCCCCACCGGCCTCGTCACCGAGCGCTCGAAGGAGGTCCTCGCGCCGGCCCAGGGCGTGTGCGGGCGCCGCCCCGAGGGCCTCCGAGAGTTGGCGGGCCACGCGGCGGACGCCACGGCGGGCGGCTACTTCGCGCGGTGCACGCACCTCGAGGAGGCGAGCGTCCCCGCGTTCCACACGCTCGAGCGCGAGCTCGCGGCGCTCGGGGCCGGCGCCCGGATGCTCGCGGCCGCGCGGCGGGCGGCGAAGGACGAGGTCCGTCACACGGCGATGATGGGCGCGCTGGCCGAGGCGTTCGGGGGCGCGCGCGCCCCGGTGGAGATCGCCCCGCCGGGTGAGCGGACGCTGCTCGCGATCGCGCTCGAGAACGCCCGCGAGGGCTGCGTAGGCGAGACCTACGGCGCGGTCCAGGCCGCGTTCCAGGCGCGCCGGTCGAGCGATCCGCGCGTGAGGGCGACGCTCGCGGTGCTCGCGCAGGACGAGGCGCGCCACGCCGAGCTCGCGTGGGCCGTGGACGCCTTCCTCGCGGCGCGGCTCAGCGCGGGCGAGCGGCTCGAGGTGCTCCGCGCGCGCGAGGAGGCGTGGCGAACGCTCGCGGCCTCGCTCGCGGTGGAGCCGAGCGAGGAGCTCCGCGACGTCGCGGGGCTGCCGAGCGCCGCGGAGGCGGCCCGCCTCGTCGCCGCGGCGCGCGAGGCGCTGGCGCGCGAGAGCGCGAGCGCCGCCTGACGCACCGGATCGTGGCCCGCGATCCGTCGACCAGCGTCTTGCTGCTCACCCCGCGCGCCAGGGGCCGATGTGGCGCGAGAACAGGTAGATGAGCACGCCGGTGACCGAGATGTAGCCCCACACCGGGAGCGCGTACCGAGCGAGGCGCTTGTGGGCGGCCGCGCGGTTCTTGAGCCCGAGGTACACCATGCGGAGCACGAGCGGCACGACGAAGGGCGCCAAGATCTCGTGGCTTATCAAGATGGCGAAGTACACCACGCGCGTCCAGTCGTGCGCGGGGTAGCGCGTGTGAGGCCCCCACACGAACGACACCACATACCCCACGAGGAAGAGCGCGGAGACGGTCACCGCGGCCAACATGAGGCGCCGGTGGCGGAGCACGTCGCGGGCGCGCACGGCGCGGACCGCGAGGAACAGGAGCACGGCGGAGGTCGCGTTCAGGCTGGCGTTCACCGCGGGGAGCACTTGGCCGAGGAGGTTCACGCGGGCACCCAACCACGGAACGGAGCAGGCCACTAGCGGATTGCGAGAGGCGCAGCGCCCTGCGCGCCGAGGCGCTACGCTAGCGCTATGCGCACGCGCCCCCTCGGCCTCGCCGCTCTCACCGCTCTCCTCCTCGGCGCGGGCCTCCTCGCGGGCCTCGGCGCCTGCGGCTCCGACGCGCCCGCCGCTCCGCCGCCGGACGCCAGCGCGCCGGTGCCCACGACGACCACACCTCCACCAGGCGACGCCGAGCCGCCCCCGCCGGTCGACGCGTCCGCGGACGCGGGGTGCGGGAGCGACGTGCCCCGCGCGCCGGGCGTGCTGCACACCGAGTACGGGGCCGTGCGCGGCGCCCTCGACGGGCCCATCTACGCGTACAAGAACATCCCCTACGCGGCGCCCCCGGTGGGGAAGCTCCGCTGGGCGGCGCCCCAGCCGCCTGCGTGCTGGACGGGCGCGCGCGACGGCGTCGCGTGGGGGCCGCAGTGCCTGCAAGGCAGCGCCGACGGCGACGGCACGTCGACGGGCGTCGAGGACTGCCTTCAGCTCAACGTGTGGACCCCCGACGGCGCGAAGGACCGCCCGATCCTCCTCTGGGTGCACGGCGGCGGAAACCAGGTGGGCTCGGCGGCGCTGGAGAACGACGGGGCGCGCGTCTACGACGGCAAGCGCCTCGCCGAGACCACGAACAGCGTCGTCGTCACGGTGAACTACCGCCTCGGGCTGCTCGGCTTCCTGGGGCACGCGGCCCTCGCGGCCGAGGGCGGCGGGACTGGCAACTACGGCCTCCAAGACCTCGCCGCGGCCGTCGCGTGGACGAAGCGGCACGCCGCGGCGCTCGGCGGAGATCCCGCGCGCCTCATGGTCTTTGGTGAGTCGGCGGGCGGCCTCGACGTGTGCTCGCTGCTCGCGGCGAAGAGCCCCGTCGGCTTCAGCGCCGCGATCATCCAGAGCGGCGGCTGCGCCGCGCGCACGCTCGCCGAGGCGCAGGAGCAGGGCGTGGCCGTGGTCGCCGCCGCCAAGTGCGACACGGCGCCCGACGTGCTCGCGTGTATGCGCGGGCTCGCCGGCGCCGAGCTGCTGAAGGCCTATCCCACCTCGGTGAACGTGGCCGGAAAGGGCAGCGGCTGGGGCGCCACGGTCGACAACGCGTTCCTCGACCAGAAGCCGCTCGACGTCATCGCCTCGGGGCGGCACGCGAAGGTGCCCGTCGTGATCGGCGCGAACGCCAACGAGACCTCTCGGACGGTTCCGCTCCGCTTCGCGGCCACCGACGCGGAGTACCGCGCGGCGGTGACGACGCTCCTCGGCCCGACCCTCGCCCCCGCCGTGCTCGCGCGGTATCCCTCGTCGAGCTATCCGTCGCCGTGGGCGGCGTTCGTGGCCCTCACGAGCCAGGCGAAGTTCATCTGCCCGAGCCGCGCGATCGCGAGGGCCCTCACCGCGGCGGGCAGCCCCACGTATCGCTATTACTTCGATCACCCGCTCGACAACTCGCCCGTCCTCAAGGCGTTGGGCACGTTCCACGGCGTGGACGTGGCCTATCTGTTCGGCAAGCTCGACGTTGGCGGGTATACCCCCTCCGACGCCGAGAAGGAGATCTCGCGGGCCTTCATGGTCTATTGGGGCGGCCACGGGGCGACCGGCGCGCCGAGCGGCGCCGGCCTCGCCGCGTGGCCCAAATACGACCCCGCGAAGGACAACGCGTTCGGAATCGGGACGACCCTCGCCGTGCGCGAGGGCCTTCACCGCGCCGAGTGCGACTTCTGGGACGGGCTGTAGCCAAACCGACGCCCCGTCCCCGCGGTCGCCACGGGGACGCCGGCGCTCCGTGGATTCGGGCGCGGCCCGCTGGTAGCGTGCGGCCATGGGCGTCCTCGTCGACTTCGCATGCGACAAGCTCCTCCTCCCTCACGCGAAGCACCCGCAGGCGAAGAGCGCGCTCGTGAAGCTCGCCCGGGAGCGCCCGGAGGTCTTCGAGGACGCGGAGGCCGTCGCGGCCGCCGCGGACCTCGAGGAGGCGCTCGCGAGCGCGTCCTTTCGGTACGACAAGGACGCGAGCGGGGACATCACGCGGCTCCGCTATGGCGTCGACAAGGCGCCCTCGGATGACGAGTCGTGGCCGGAGGCCGTGCTGCGCGCGCTGGCCCCCTCGGTGAAGGAGGGCGCGGTCACCGTCGGCTTCGAGGGCGAGGCGCACGAGACCCGGTACGCCTTCGCGGGCGGCAAGCTCCGCGTCGCGCGGAGGAAGAAGGCGGCGAAGAGACGCCCCTCCGCGAAGGCCTCGAAGGCGCCCGCCCCGGTCATCTACGAGGGAGAGCCGTCGACCTTCGAGGTGCTCCCCGAGGCGAGCCTGGGCGTCGTGTGGAGCCTCCACGTCGAGGTGGGCAAGCGCGGCTGGTACCGCGATCGCGCCCTCGTAGGCGCGGTGGTCGATCGGCTCCTCGCGACGGCGTACGCCGCGGAGGTCGAGACGCTCGCGAGCCTCGATCGCGCGCCCGTGCTCGCCGGCGCGGCGACGCGACGCGCGCTCGACCCCGCGAAGGTGAGGTCGCACGTCGCCAACGGTCAGAAGGAGCGCTGGTCGTTCACGCGCCCAGACGGCGAGGTGTCGGTCGACCTCGGCGTCTACGAGATCGACCTCGAGCTCACGTTTCGCGCGCGCGACGCCGGCCTCGCGCGCTTGGGTGACGCCGTGGACGCCGACCCGCGGGCGATGCTCGGGCACCTCGCCGCGCTCTTCGGCGACGACGCGTGGCTCCACGGCTTCGCGGCGCCCTTCGCGGCCACGCCGCTCGACGAGGGCGCGGCGGCGCGCGTCGACCTCCCCACGCGCTGGCACCCGGCGGCGTACGCGGTCGTCCTCGACGGGCGCATCCCCGACCACGAGGAGCGCCACGACGAGGTCCGCGCGCTGCTCCGCGCGAAGGCCCCGAAGGGCTGCGAGGTCAGCCAGCACGGCGAGGTCCGCGCGCTCTACTGGCCGTGGCGCGCTCGCGAGGGCGCGCGCCGCGACGGCCTGCGCGCGGCGCTCCGCGCGTACGACGCGTGGCTCGGGGCCCGCGTCGAGCGGTTCGTGGCGCGCACACCCCAGGGCGCGCCGCCGAAGCCGCCGAAGCCGCCCGCGAGGCCGGCGCGCTCGCCCGGCGACATCGCCAACTACGAGCTCTGGTGGCGCATCGAGCTCGAGG